>DAIEIL010000039.1 GCA_027352645.1 Rhodobiaceae bacterium
TGAACCCCCGGTCCGACAGTTCGGAAATGAGGTCATGCTCCGTGTCGTCCATATAGGCGCCGACCTCGCTGGCGGGAATCGGCATCTTGCCCTTTTTCTGCATGGCCTGAAGGCGCTGGGCGGCTGCGTCGGCGCTCGCCATCGAATAGCCGGGCGTGGGGGCCTGAGCAGGCGCGGGCGCGCGCTCCGCCGTCTGACAGGCGGCGAGCAGGCCACTCATGGCAATGATCGGTAGAAACGCCCATCCCCCGCGCATGGCAACCCCGGCTCATAAAGTGACGGTGCGACGTGGGAAGCGGCCCCTGCCTGTGGCATCGGGCGCCAATGGTGTAAAAGATCCCCAGCCGTCGCGTGACGACGCTTAAACTAGCAAAGCTTCGTCGGCGCGAGAACCGAATTGACGCATTCAGAAACCAAAAGGGAGAAGTCGCCATGTCGCTATTCGATCTGACAGGAAAAGTTGCCGTCGTCACCGGCTCGACCAAGGGCATTGGTGAGGCCATCGTGCATCGCCTGGCCGAACATGGTGCGAAGGTTGTCGTATCGAGCCGCAAGGCTGATGCCTGCGACAAGGTCGCGGGCGAGATCAACGCGAAGTATGCGGGTGCGGCCATTGCCATTCCCTGCAACATCGCGGACAAGGCCGATCTTCAGCGTCTCGTCGACACGACGAACAAGACATGGGGCAAGATCGACATTCTCGTCTGCAATGCCGCGGTGAACCCCTTCTTCGGTTCCTCGAAGGACATTCCCGACGACGCTTTCGACAAGATCATGTCGTCCAACGTCAAGTCGAACCACTGGCTCTGCAACATGGTCATTCCCCAGATGGTCGAGCGCAAGGACGGCTCGATCATCATCATCTCGTCGATCGGCGGCCTGCGCGGTTCCTCCGTGCTCGGAGCCTATTGCCTGTCCAAGGCGGCTGACTTCCAGCTCGCGCGCAATCTTGCCGTCGAATATGGCCATCATAATGTACGCGCGAACTGCATCGCGCCGGGCCTCATCAAGACGCGCTTCGCGCAGGCGCTCTGGGACAATCCCGACATTCTCGAAAAGTCGACATCGAACGCGCCGCTGAAGCGCATCGGCATGCCGGATGAAATCGCGGGCGCCGCCGTCTTCCTCGCGGGCAAGGCGGGCGCCTTCATGACGGGCCAGCAGCTCGTCATCGATGGCGGCGTCACGATCGCCTGATCTCATGGAGAAAAGCCCGCTCACCATCCGCCCGCTCGAAGCGCGCGACCGCGCCGCATGGGATGGATTGTGGGCGGGCTATCTCGCCTTCTACGAAACGGCGCTCACGCCGGACGTGACCGAGGACACATGGGCGCGCCTTCTCTCGGGCGAACTCATCGGCCTTGTCGCGGTGGATGGCGAAGACAGGCCGCTCGGCTTCGCTCACGCGCTTCTTCATGCGGGCACATGGAGCCCGAAGCCTCTCTGCTATCTCGAAGACCTCTTTGTCCTTCCGCAGGCGCGGGGGCAGGGCGCTGCCCGCGCCCTCATCGAGGCGCTCGCCGCGCGCGGCCGCGAGGAAGGCTGGCTCCGGCTCTATTGGCAGACCGCGCGGGACAATGCGACCGCCCAGGCGCTTTACGACAAACTTGCCACCCGGACGAATTGGCTGCGTTACAACCTTGATCTTTAGTCTCGAATGACCACTTGTTTCTTTTCGGTCATTCGGGAGGACGCGATGAGAAGTGTGGTGGTAACGGGTGTGTCGACCGGCATCGGCTGGGGCACGACCAGGGTTCTGACGAAAGCGGGCTTCCATGTCTTCGGCAGCGTCCGCAAGGAAGCCGATGCGCAGCGCCTCAAACAGGAATTCGGCGATAAATTCACACCGCTCCTCTTCGATGTGACAGACGTCGCCGCGGTGAAGCGCGGTGCCGACGAGGTCCGCGCGGCCCTGAAGGGCGAGAAGCTTTTCGGCCTCGTCAACAATGCGGGCATCGCGGTCTCCGGGCCCCTGCTCGAGCTTCCGCTCGATGAGTTCCGCCAGCAGATGGAAGTGAACCTCACCGGCCCCCTGATCGTCACGCAGGCTTTCGCGCCGCTCCTCGGCGCCGATACCTCGCTCAAGGGCGCGCCGGGCCGCATCGTCAATATCAGCTCGGTCGGCGGCAAGCAGGCCGCCCCCTTCATCGGCCCCTATGCGGCGTCGAAATTCGCGCTTGAAGGCCTTTCCGAAAGTCTCCGCCGCGAACTCCTTCTCTTCGGCATCGACGTCATCGTCATCGGTCCCGGCGCGGTGAAGACACAGATCTGGGCAAAGGCCGAGGAAGTTGACATCACGCCCTATCTGAAGAGCCCCTATTACCCGAGCCTGGTGAAGTTTCGCGACTTCTTCCTCAAGAGCGCCGAAACAGGCCTCGCGCCCGAACGCCTCGGCGGCGCCATCCTGAAGGCGCTGACGGTGAAGAACCCCAAGGTGCGCTACGCCGTCGTGCCGCAGCGGCTCCAGAACTGGACGATTCCGCAGCTTCTCCCCAAGCGCTTTGTCGATCGCATGATCGGCAAGGCGACCGGCCTCATCAAGAGCTGACGGCTCCGCACCGAATTCCGCGCTGCGGAACTCGGTGCATAAATGATCGACAAGGCGTTGTCTCCGGTGAGAGGTGATAGGTGAACGATCTCTCCCCCTGACCGGAGCAAGCCATCATGGCCGATTTGTTGACCCTGTCCGCACGTTACATCGACAATGACGTTTATGAAGGAGCGGGGCTCGTCAACCGTCCGACAACGGAGCTGTCGGAGGTCGCCGAGGGTATCGCCCTCATTGAGGCCTTCTCGCATGTCGTGACATTCCGCACCGGAGATGGTCTCGTCGTCTTCGATACGAGCCTTGAGGCTTTCGCGGGCGGCGTCCTCTCCTCGCTGCGGAAATGGACCGATGAGCCGGTATCCAACATCTGCTACACGCATGGCCACGTCGATCATGTCGGTGGCACGGGCGCCTTCGTTTGCGAGGCCTGTGAAAAAGGCGCGCGCCGTCCGCGCGTCATCGGCCATGAAAATGTGAGCCCGCGCTTCCGCCGCTATGAGCTCACCAATGGCTACAATTTCACAATCAATGCGCGCCAGTTCGCGCCCGCCAAGGAATTGTCGCTGAATGAAAAGGTTGCGGGCGACCGCCGCCGCTTCGGTCCCGATCCCTTCGTCGAGCCGGACACCACCTTCCGTGATCGCCTCGAGATCAAGGCTGGCGACACGCGCTTTGATTTGCGCCATGCCATCGGAGAAACCGACGATCATCTCTGGGCCTGGGTGCCGCAGCACAAGGCAATCTGCTCGGGCGATTTTGTCACCTGGGTTTTTCCCAATGCGGGCAATCCGCAGAAGGTCCAGCGCTATCCGCTGGAATGGGCGCAGGCGCTTCGCGAAATGATCGCACTTGAGCCGGAACTGCTGCTGCCCGCGCATGGCCTCCCGATCGGCGGCAAGGCGCGCATCGCCAGTGTGCTCGACAATATGGCCACCGCACTCGAAATGCTGGTGATCCAGACACTCGACATGATGAATGCCGGCGCGCGCCTCGACGACATCGTCCACGCCGTGAAGCTGCCCTCGTCGCTGATGGACAAGCCCTATCTGCGTCCCGTCTATGACGAGCCCGAATTCGTTATCCACAATGTCTGGCGTCTTTACGGCGGCTGGTACGATGGCAATCCGGCGCATCTGAAACCTGCATCCGATGCGGCGCTCGCCGCTGAAATCGCGAGCCTCGCCGGTGGCGCTTTGGCGCTTGCCGCGCGGGCTCAGGATCTTGTCGAGCAGGGCGACCTGCGCCTCGCCTGCCACCTTGCCGAACTCGCCGCTCAGGCCGCGCCGGACAGCCGGGAGGTACATGCAGCGCGTGCCGCCATTTACGGTACACGCCGCAAGGCCGAGGCCTCGCTCATGGCGAAGGGCATTTTTGGCTGGGCCGAGCGCGAGTCTGCGAAGAAGCTCTGAAAAGAAAAGCACAATTTGATACGCCTGAAAAAAGACGCGGTGTCGGTGTAGCGCTTGGAATTTACTGT
>DAIEIL010000048.1 GCA_027352645.1 Rhodobiaceae bacterium
GTCGGATCAGACGGGCGTCGATCTCGCCAACGTGAAGATGTCCATGAATCCCTTCGACGAGATCGCCATCGAAGAGGCGATCCGTCTGAAGGAAGCGGGCAAGGCGACGGAAGTCGTCGCAGTGTCGATCGGCGTTGCCCAGTCGACCGAGACGATCCGTACGGCGCTTGCCATGGGTGCCGACCGCGGCATCCTCGTGAAGTCGGATGAGACGGTTGAGCCGCTCAACGTCGCGAAGATCCCGAAGGGCATCGTCGAGGCCGAAAAGCCTGACCTCGTCATTCTCGGCAAGCAGGCGATCGACGACGATTCGAACCAGACGGGCCAGATGCTCGCCGCCCTTCTCGGCTGGGCGCAGGGCACCTTCGCCTCGAAGGTCGAGTTCGAGGGCGACAAGCTCGTCCTCACTCGCGAAATCGACGGCGGCCTGCAGACGCTGAAGCTCAACATGCCGGCGATCGTGACCGCGGACCTCCGCCTCAACGAGCCGCGCTACGCGTCGCTGCCGAACATCATGAAGGCGAAGAAGAAGCCGATCGACGAAAAGACGCCTGCCGACTACGGCGTCGACGTCACGGCGCGCCTTCAGGTTCTCAAGGTGACCGAGCCGCCGCAGCGTCAGGCCGGCATCAAGGTTGAATCTGTCGAGCAGCTTGTTTCGAAGCTCAAGGAAGCGGGAGTGATCGGATGACCACGCTGGTTATTGCTGAACACAACAACGAAAATCTCAACGACGCGACCGCCAAGGCCGTGACCGCCGCGACGAAGCTCGGCGGCGACGTGCATGTGCTCGTCGCTGGCCAGGGCGTCGATGGCGTCGCCGCTGCCGCCGCGAAGCTCGCGGGCGTCTCCAAGGTGCTCGTCGCCGACGACGCGCAGTATGCGCATCGCACGGCCGAGCCGCTCGCCGCTCTCGTCGTGAGCCTCGCCGGCTCCTATGACGCGATCGTCACCCCCGCCACCGGCGTGGGCAAGAACTTCGCCCCGCGCGCGGCCGCGCTGCTCGACGTGCAGCAGATCTCGGAAATCATCGAGGTCGACAGCGCCGACACGTTCAAGCGTCCGATCTATGCGGGCAACGCGATCCAGACCGTGAAGTCGACCGACGCGAAGAAGGTCATCACGGTCCGCACGACGGCCTTCCCGGCTGCCGCCCAGACGGGCTCGGCCTCGATCGAAAAGATCGCCGCCGCCGCCAATCCGGGCCTCTCGGAATGGGTCAGCGAGAACCTGACGAAGTCGGATCGTCCCGAACTCACCTCGGCCAAGATCATCGTCTCCGGCGGTCGCGGCATGCAGTCGGGCGACAACTTCCACATGCTCGACAAGATCGCCGACAAGCTTGGCGCCGCCGTGGGTGCCTCGCGCGCCGCGGTCGACGCCGGCTTCGTGCCGAACGATTACCAGGTCGGCCAGACCGGCAAGGTGGTCGCCCCCGACCTCTACATCGCGGTCGGCATCTCCGGTGCGATCCAGCATCTCGCCGGCATGAAGGACTCCAAGGTCATCGTCGCGATCAACAAGGACGAAGAAGCGCCGATCTTCCAGGTGGCCGATTACGGCCTCGTGGCGGACCTCTTCCAGGCCGTTCCTGCCCTTGAGCAGGAGCTCGCCAAAATCGGCCTCTGATCGTCTGACGGCGAAAACCCGTTGATGACAAACGGCGCTGCAGGCACTCCCCGCAGCGCCGTTTTTGTCAGACGGGTCTTCTGATAGGGTATTGTACAGTTCCGGCGCCGGACGTTCCGCGCCAGGTTTGGATGGACAGCATGAACATTCGCAAGGTCGGCGTTATCGGCGCGGGTCAGATGGGCAACGGCATCGCGCATGTCTGTGCGCTCGCAGGCTGCGAGGTCCTGCTGAACGACATCAGCAAGGAACGTATCGAGGCAGGGCTCGCCACGATCGACGGCAATCTGAGCCGTCAGGTTCAC
This sequence comes from Rhodobiaceae bacterium, assembly GCA_027352645.1. Taxonomy (GTDB): domain Bacteria; phylum Pseudomonadota; class Alphaproteobacteria; order Parvibaculales; family Parvibaculaceae; genus Parvibaculum. Next base: position 1,935 of record DAIEIL010000048.1, read on the forward strand.
TCCGGCCGCATCACCGCCGCCGACCGCGACGCCGCCCTCGACCGCATCTCGGCCGCCGTCACCTATGACGCTTTCGAGACGGCGGATTTCGTCATCGAGTCGGCCAGCGAACTTGAAGCCGTAAAACGCAAGATCTTCGCCGACCTCTGTCCGCATCTGCGCGACGACGCGATCATCGCCACCAACACGTCCTCGATTTCCATCACCCGTCTCGCCGCCTCCACCGACCGTCCCGAAAAATTCATCGGCATGCATTTCATGAACCCGGTTCCGGTCATGGAACTGGTGGAAGTGGTGCGCGGCATCGCGACGGACGACGAAACCTTCGACGCCGTGCGAGACCTCGCAGGCCGTCTCGGCAAGCAGACGGCGAATGCAGAAGATTACCCGGCCTTCATCGTCAACCGCATCCTGCTGCCGATGATCAACGAAGCCGTCTACACGCTTTATGAAGGCGTGGGCTCGGTCGAAAGCATCGACAAAGCCATGCGCCTCGGTGCGAACCACCCGATGGGGCCCCTGCAGCTTGCCGACTTCATCGGCCTCGATACCTGCCTCTCCATCATGCAGGTTCTGCATGATGGGCTGTCGGACTCGAAATATCGCCCCTGCCCGCTTTTGGTTAAATATGTCGAGGCAGGCTGGCTCGGACGCAAGACGCAGCGCGGTTTTTATGATTACCGCGGCGAAAAGCCCGTGCCGACGCGCTGAATACTTTCCCAATTCGGATCATCCGCCGACAGAATTTGTTAACCCGCGGCTGCAAAGCTCAGCGTGCCATCTTTGAAGGCGTGGCATTGCGGAGGCGGGACCCATGGAGCGCAGCGCGAGCGGCGAAGAGCGGCTCGACCAGGGATTGCGGTATTCCGATGGGCCGGACCATCCGGGCGTCGCAGCGCTCACCGACTATTGGCTGACCAAGCGCGGGACGCGGCCCATGCCCGACCGCGCCGACATCGCACCGTCGGAAATCATCAAGCTCCTGCCAAACCTCATCATCTGCGACGTGCTCGGCGACGGCGAGGATTTCCGCACCCGCATCTTCGGCACCGCCCTTGTCCTCCTCGTCGGGGAGGAACGGACGGGCAAATGCCTCTCGGAATTCGGCGCCCGCGCCTCCGTGCCGACAAGGCCCGAAATCGTCCAGTTCCGATGGCTCGACGTGACCCGTCGCGCCTATGCGCTGAAAGGGCCGGTCTTCGTCAACGGCACCATGTCGAGTTCCGACCGCCCCTATCTCGCGCTGCACGCCGTCTCCATGCCCCTGACCGTGGGTGGGACCGGCATCGCGCAGATGATCGGCGGCATGTTCGTCACCGACAGGCGTTGAGGCATCCCACCGCCTTGCGTCAGCGCGGGGGATAGGCCTTGAGGGCGGCCTCTATGAGCGCCTGAGCCTCTGGCCCGTCCCACTGGGCGGGCCCGACGAGCCGCCCGACTTCCTTGCCGTTCGGCGAGACCAGCACCGTGGTCGGCAGGCCGAAAGCCTTCATGGTGAAGCTCGCCCGTGCGGTCGGATCGTTGTAAAGGGCAATGTGGTCGGCCTTCACCTCGGCCAGAAACGACCTGGCAAGGTCGTGGCCGTTCAGGTCGACGCTGAGGGCGAGAACCTGGAACCGGTCCGAGCCCTTCGCCGCCTGAAGCCGGTTCAAGGCTGGCATTTCCTCGCGGCAGGGCACGCACCAGGTCGCCCAGAGATTGAGGAGGATGAGCTTGCCCCGGAAGTCCGAAAGCCGGACATCCTTGCCGTCTCCATCCTTGAAGGCGAGGTCGGGAACGGGTTTCGCCGGCACTTCCTGCTTGAAATTCGCCATGGCGCCGTTGGCATAGGGCGCAAGCCCGCCCGCCTCGCCGCCCCCAGCCGGAGCCCCCCCGCCCCCCGTACCATTGCCTAAGGGGCCGACGATCAAGTATACCGCCGCAACGACGATAATGACGGCGGCAGCGATTATCAGGATAGTCTTGCGGCTGGAACGTAACATCGGGTCTCAGAACTCCGTGCCCCCGCTAATCCGGGCCGGGCTCGACGCCCGGGGAATCTCGCGATGAGCAACAAAATGTGGGGCGGCCGCTTCGGCGAAGGTCCCGACCGCATCATGGAGGAAATCAACGCCTCCATCGGCTTCGATCAGCGCTTCTTCGCCCAGGACATCCGGGGTTCGAAGGCGCATTGCGCCATGTTGGCCGAAACCGGAATTATCTCAAGAGCCGACGCCGATCAAATCGTCGCCGGTCTCGACGCCGTGCTGGCCGAGATCGAGGGGGGCCGCTTCGAGTTCAAGCGTGCGCTGGAAGACATCCACATGAATGTGGAATCCCGGCTTGCCGACCTCATCGGCGCGGCGGCGGGCAGGCTCCACACGGGCCGCTCGCGCAACGATCAGGTGGCGCTCGACTTCAAGCTCTATATCCGCGACACGATCGACCATCTGGACGAACAGCTCGCCGATTTCCAGCAGGCGCTGCTCGACAAGGCGGAAGCGAACGCCGACACGATCATGCCGGGCTTCACGCATCTGCAAACCGCGCAGCCCGTCACCTTCGGCCATCACTGTCTCGCCTATGTCGAGATGACGGCGCGCGACCGCGGCCGTTTCGCAGACGCGCGCCGGCGCCTCAATGAAAGCCCACTCGGTAGCGCCGCGCTTGCCGGAACCTCATTCCCGATCGATCGCCACATGACGGCGAAGGCCCTCGGCTTCGACCGCCCGACCCGGAACTCTCTCGACAGCGTGTCCGATCGCGACTTCGTGCTCGAAACCATGTCGGCCGCCGCTATCGCCGCGACGCATCTCTCGCGTCTTGCCGAGGAAATCGTCATCTGGTCGACGCCGGGCTTCAACTTCGTGCGCCTGACGGACGGCTTCACCACCGGCTCCTCGATCATGCCGCAGAAGCGCAACCCGGACGCGGCGGAACTCGTTCGCGCGAAATCGGGCCGCGTCATCGGCGATCTCACATCGCTTCTCATCGTCATGAAGGGCCTGCCGCTGGCCTATTCCAAGGACATGCAGGAAGACAAGGAAGCGGCCTTCGACGCGCTCGACGCGCTGTCGCTTTCGCTTGCCGCCATGACCGGCATGGTCTCGACGCTGACCGTCAACGCGAAGGAAATGCGCGCGGCGGCCTCGCGGGGCTTCGCCACCGCGACCGACCTTGCCGACTGGCTGGTCAGGCGCCTCAACGTGCCTTTCCGCCAGGCGCATCACATCACCGGGGCGCTCGTCGCCAAGGCCGAGAAGAAGGGCATCGATCTCGATGGCCTCTCGCTCGATGAAATGCGGGAAGTGGAGCCCGGCATCACCGATGAGGTATATTCGGTGCTGGGCGTCGACAATTCGGTCCGCAGCCGGACAAGCTTCGGCGGCACGGCCCCGGAAAATGTGCGCGCATCTGTCGCCTGGTGGCGGGGCGAGCTTGGCAGCAGGGAGAAGTGAGATGAACCGTCGAATGACGATCACGGCCGCGCTCGGCCTTTCCATTCTCCTCGCGCTCGGCGCCTGCGGGCGAAAAGGCGATCTCGAGCCGCCGCCCGGCGTCAGCCCCGACATGGCGCAGAAAGCACCCTGCGGCAGCACGCCCGGCGCCGCTCCGCAGGACGCGCCCATCGACGCGCAAAAGCGGCCGACCTCGACCGGTGCGCCCAGCCAGATGCCCACTCAGACGATTCCGCCCTGCTGAGGCGTTCCGAATTCCCGTTTCTCCGTAAGGCGACCGCGCCATGAATCATTTCGAGTACAAGGGCGGCGTTCTTCATGTCGAAGACGTCGCGATTGCCGATATTGCGGCGGCCGTCGGCACGCCCTTCTATTGCTATTCCTCCGCGACGCTGACGCGCCACGCTCAGGTCTTCATCGACGCCTTCCGGAACCAGCCGGCGCGGCTCTGCTATGCCGTGAAGGCCAATTCCAATCTCGCCGTCATCGCGACGCTCGCCAAGGTCGGTGCGGGCGCCGATGTCGTCTCGGAAGGCGAATTGCGCCGGGCGCTAGCCGCAGGCATCCCCGCCTCGAAGATCGTCTTTTCGGGCGTCGGCAAGACGGCGCAGGAAATCGCCTTCGCGCTCGAAGCCGGCATCGACCAGTTCAACGTGGAGTCCGAGCCCGAACTCGAACAAATCTCGGCGCTCGCAAGCGCGCGCGGCCTCATCGCGAAGATCGCGATCCGCGTGAACCCCGATGTCGACGCGAAGACGCATGAAAAGATCGCGACCGGCAAGGCCGAGAACAAGTTCGGCATCTCCTGGAAGCGCGCGCCCGCCGTCTATGCCCGCGCCGAAGAGCTTCCGGGCATCGCCGCCATCGGCATCGACGTTCATATCGGCAGCCAGCTCACCTCGCTTGAACCCTTCGACGCCGCCTTCCGCCGCGTTGCGGGCATGATCGAGGAGCTGCGCCGCGCGGGCCACGCCATCAGCCGCATCGACCTCGGCGGGGGCCTCGGCATCCCCTATCGTGGCGACAACGACGTTCCCCCGCATCCGGATGAATATGCCTCGATGGTGCAGCGCGCCGTCGGCCATCTGGGCTGCGAACTGACCTATGAGCCGGGCCGCCTCATCGTCGGCAATGCGGGCATCCTCGTCTCGCGCGTCATCTATGAGAAGCAGGGCGACGACCGGAAGTTCCTCATCATCGACGCGGCGATGAACGACCTGATCCGTCCGACGCTTTACGACGCCTTCCATGAGATCAAGCCGGTGGTCGAACCCGCGCCGTCCGCGGAACGCGCCGTCTATGACGTCGTCGGCCCCGTTTGCGAAACCGGCGACTATCTCGCCAAGGGCCGCGAAATGGCGCGGGCGAAGGCCGACGATCTCGTCGCCATCATGTCGGCGGGAGCCTATGGCGCGGTGCAGGCGTCGGAATACAACACACGGCCCCTTATCCCCGAGGTTCTCGTCAATGGCAGCGAATATGCGGTCATCCGCGCGCGCCCAAGTTATGACGAAATCCTGAAGCACGATATGATCCCCGCATGGCTCGGAGGACCTCGCTAGGCGCGAAGCGTTCACGAGCCTCAAAACGGCTCCCGGAACAGCCTGACGAGAGGCGCGAGGATTTGAACGGCCCCAATGCGCGCAAGGCGACGAAGGTAACGGAGACGGGGAAAGAAGCGCCCCGCCGCGCCGAAGGCCCGCGCCTGCCGCCGCGCGTCGAGCGGCGCATCCGCGTTGCCCGTGCCATCCTCTTCTGGGAAGCGCTCTGGCCGGTCCTGTGGCCGCCGGCGGGCGTCGGCGGCGTCTTTCTGGTGCTTGCGCTCTTCGACATGTTCGCGGGCCTGCCCCTGGGCATCCATTGGGCCATTCTCGCCGGTTTCGGCGGGCTCATGGCCTGGATGCTCTGGCGCGGCCTCATGGGCTTTCGCTGGCCGGACCGGGAAGCGGCGCTGCGCCATCTGGAGCAGGTTTCCGGCCTCACCCATCAGCCGCTCGGCGCCTACGAGGACGCGCCCGCGCCGGGCACGGGCGATGCCGCACTCTGGCGCGCTCATCAGCGCTGGGTGGCTGAGCGCATCCGCAAGCTCAAGCTCGGATTCGCCTCGCCCGGCCTTGCCTCGCATGACCCCTATGCGCTCCGTGCCGCCGTGGCGCTCCTCCTCGCCATCGCCTTTCTGGGCACCAGCGGCGGCCAGATGAAGCGCATCGCCGCAGCGCTGCTCCCCGGCCTCGGGGTGGAGAAGGCCTTTTCGGTCGAGGCCTGGATTACCCCGCCCGCCTATACCGGTCAGGCGCCAATCTATCTGGAAGATCAACAGCCGGCCGATCACCAGGCGACGACGGAACGAAAGCTCGTCGTGCCGGAAAGCAGCGTGTTGTCGCTCCGCGTCCACGGACTGAAGAACGCCCCCTCGCTTGAAGCCGGACAGGGCGACCGCGGCCGCCCCGAACCGCTGAGGCATATGGGCGGCACGAATTACACCATCGACACGAAGATCACGGCCTCGACGGAATTCGCCCTCACGCAGGGCGGCCGCATGATGCGCGGCTGGGAGATCGATGTCGTCGCCGACCGCAAGCCCCGGATCGCGCTCACCAAGCCGATCGAAAAGACGGCCACGGGCTCATTGCGCTTCGCCTACAAGGTCGATGACGATTATGGCGTCACCTCCGCCGAGGCCCGCATTGCCCTCGTCCGGCCGCCTCGGCAGACGTCGGCGGCTGCGGCCAAGGCCGGCGCGAAGCCCGCGCAGTCCCGCGTGACGCCGCCTGCGATCAACCTGCCGATGCCGACGCTTCGCCCACGCGATGCGAACGGCGAAACCTATATCGACCTCACGCCCCATCCCTGGGCGGGCCTGCCCGTCACCATCACGCTCGTGGCGAAGGACGATGCAGGCCAGGAAGGCACGGCGCTGCCCGTCGCGCTCGTGCTTCCTGCCCGCGAGTTCAAGAAGCCGCTTGCCGCCGCCATCGTCGAGCAACGCCGTGCGCTGGCGCTCGACCCGCAGGCGACGGCGCAGGTAGCCCGCGTACTCGACGACTTCACGGCGGATGCCAATCGCTATATCGACGACATGCGCGTCTATCTCGCGCTCCGCGCCGCCTATTGGCGCCTCGCCAGCGCCCAGCGCGACAGCGATCTCGCCGGCATCTACGATCTCCTCTGGGCCACCGCTCTCCACATCGAGGATGGAGAAGTCTCGCTGGCCGAAACCGATATGCGCCGCGCGCGCGACGCGCTGGCCGATGCGCTTTCCAAGGGCGCGTCGGGCGAGGAGCTCGACCGCCTGCTCGCCGAACTGAAGGACGCCTTCAACCGCTACATGGAAGCGCTGGCGGCAAATGGCCAGATGCCCGGCGCGAACGACATGAAACGCTTCGCGCCGCAGGACGGACAGACCATCGACCGCTCCGACCTCGAAAAGATGCTGCGTTCGATCGAGGACATGACGAAGACCGGCGCACGCGATCAGGCGAAAGCCATGCTGCAGCAACTCCAGGCGATCATGGAGAACATGCGGACGCCGCAGAAGAATCCCGGCATGACGCCGCAGGAACAGGCGATGCAGCAGGGCGTCGACAAGATCGGCAAGCTCATCGACAAGCAGCGCGAGTTGATGGACCAGACCTTTCGCCAGGGCGCGCAAATGGGGTCGGGTGCCGAGGGCGCAAGCCCGGGCGGCCAGAAGGGCGGCAAGGCCTCGATGCATGACCTCAAGAAAGCGCAGGCTGCGCTACGCGAGGAACTCGCAAAGGCGATGCGCGAACTCGAACAGGCGGGCACGAAAGCGCCCTCCGCACTCGGCGACGCAGGCAATTCGATGAAGAGCGCCGAAGAGCGCCTCAACGACCAGCGCAGCGATCGCGCCACTGCGGCGCAGGGCAAGGCCATCGCAGAAATGCGCGAAGGCGCGCAAGGCCTCGCCGATCAGATGATGAAGAGCATGGCAGGCCGCAGCGGCAGCGCCGGGGGCGGCCAGGGCAGCGCGCCCGATCCCTTCGGCCGCTCGTCCTCCAACGGAAACACCACGGCCGGGTCTGAAGTCGCCGTGCCGGACAAGATCAACACCCAGCGCGCGCGCAAGATCATTGAGGAACTGCGCCGCCGCGCCGGTGAACTCGGCCGCCCGAAGAGCGAGCTCGACTATCTGGACCGGCTGTTGAAGCGCTTCTGAGCCCTTCCTCTATTCCTTGTCCAGAACCGTCTGCACACGCATGACCAGCTCATCCAGTGTGAAGGGCTTCAGCAGAATGTCGTCGATGATCGCCTCGAGGCCATAGGCGCGTTCGCGCTGGTCGGAATAGCCGGTCATCAGCATGATCGGCATGTCGGGCGCATCGCGGGAGGCGGAAAGGGCGAGCGAAATACCGTCCATGACCGGCATCAGAATGTCTGTGAGCAGCAGATCATGCGCCCTGCCCGCTTCCCTTGCACGGGCCAGTGCCGTCAGCGCCTCGCTGCCATCGCCAACCGCCTCGACCTCATGGCCGACGCCCGAAAGCGCGCGCGTGATGAATGCGCGCACGCTGGGCTCGTCCTCGGCGATCAGGATGCGCGCCATACCGCCTTCACCCCTCTACAACGCCGACGAACGGCAATTGTCGATAGGCATGGGCGACATCCATGCCATAGCCGACGACAAAACGGTCGGCGCACTTGAAGCCCGTGAAATCGGCTTTCATCTGAACCGCGAGCTTGCCGGGCTTGTCCAGCAGCACGCAGGTTTTCACCGAGCGAGCGCGCCGCGCCATCATCAGATCCTTGGCGAAGGCGAGCGTGCGCCCCGATTCCAGAATATCGTCGACGATGAGCACATCGCGTCCTTCGATCACGGCTTCCGTGTCGCGGATGATCTTCACCTCGCCCAGCGACTGCGTTCCCTTGCCGTAGCTCGACAGGCTGATGAAGTCCATGTCGGGCTCGGAGCCTTCCTCATGGAGCGCGCGCAGCAGATCAGCGGCGAAGATGAAACTGCCCTTGAGGATCGGAATGACAAGCAGGTCCTTGCCCATGACGGCGACGATTTCCGTCGCCAGTTCCCGAACGCGGGCGGCGATTTCGTCTGCCGTAAACATTACCGATATCTGCGCGCCTTGCGCGACGAGCTTGCTCATGATCCGTGATCGCCTGTGCCTGATTGCCTGTCTACCTGCGGCCAAGGGCACAAATTGACGGCGCGACGGCCCGAAGTCCAGCCCGTTTGCAATCTCGATTGACCGGATGGTCAGGGGGCGGGTGTCGTCGGCGGGCTCGCGGGTTCGCTCTCCTCGCCCTTCAGCACGAAGCGAAGTTCGAGATCGCGCACATCGACCGGCGGGCTCGAAAGCCGCGTCACGAAAGGCACGGCCTGCTTCGGATCGAGCTCCGCCTCGCTGAGCGCGAAGGTCCAGTGATAGAGCTCATGCTGCTTGGCATCGAGAAGGCCGACGCGAAGGCGCGGCACGGCGCGCCGCTCGTCGCCGATATTGACGACCTTGCCCTTGACGGCCAGCACCGGCAAACCGTTCTCGGTCTGGCGTTCGTAACCCACCTCGCGGAACTCGAAACCGCGCAGATTGACCGGCTTGTCGACCGCGCCATAGATCTTCGTCGTCGCGGGCCAGTAGGCGGCAATGTCCTTGCGATAGTGCCAGACGCCAAAAAGCGTCGTCCCGACAAAAGCAATGAGCAGCACCCAGCCGATGGCGGAGAGCACACGCCCCCGCCGCGACGAGGCCGCGCGATAGACGAAGTTGCGAAGCTTGCCGCCGTTGCCGAGCTGCGATTCGCCGGGCTCTGCGGACGCCGCCCTATCGGCAAAGCCAATGTCGATGTCTTCGTCCGGCGCGGCAGCCGCTTCTACAGGTGACGGCTTCCTGAAAATGGGCGTCGCCGGCGCCTCGAAGGGGATGATGGGTTCCGGTGCCGAAACAACTTCATGCACTGTCTCGGGTTCAGGCTGCGGCGCGGGAGCGGCAGGCTCCTCGCCCTTGCGCGGGAGGTCGGTCGGCGGGGCCTGATGCCAGCTATGGCCGCATTTGGCGCAACGCACCTTCCGCCCTGACGGCGCGAAGGAGGCCGCGTCCACCGGGTAGCGGGCCGAACATGCTGGACAGGTAATGATCATCAGGTTGATTGCCGAAACCGAAATGCCCAAGCGGGCGGACAGGAGGACGGGACGCTTCGCGCGACGCCTGTTCGCCACAGCCTATTGAAAGCCGGACCATGGTTAAAGTCCGGTTAAGTGCCATAACGAAAGCGTGTCGCATCGCGGTACATTTTCGCGAGGGGCCCGCGCACCCGGCCGCTTCCATGTTACCTTGCGAGCCATGATTCGCTTCGAGAATGTGGGCATGCGCTACGGCATGGGGCCGGAGATCCTGCGCGATGTGAGCTTTCACCTCGCGCCGGGCTCGCTCCACTTTTTGACCGGCCCCTCGGGCGCGGGCAAAACCTCGCTTCTCAAGCTCATGTTCCTCGCCTCGCGCCCCTCGCGCGGACTCATCACCATGTTCGGCCGCGATATCGCGACCCTGCCCCACGCGGAACTGCCGGACCTGCGCCGCCGCGTCGGCGTCGTCTTTCAGGAATTCCGCCTTCTCGACCATCTCACGACCTATGAGAACGTCGCCCTGCCGTTGAAGATTCAAGGAAGGCCGGAGGAAAGCTACCGCGCCGATGTGAAGGAACTGCTGGCCTGGGTGGGACTTGGCGAGCGGATGACAGCCAAACCGCCGACGCTTTCGGGCGGCGAGAAGCAGCGCGCCGCCATCGCCCGCGCCGTCGTCGCGCAACCGGACGTGCTGCTCGCCGACGAGCCGACCGGCAATGTGGACCCCGAAATGGGCAAGCGGCTGCTCCGCCTCTTCATCGAGCTCAATCGGCTCGGCACCTCCGTCCTCATCGCCACCCATGACCACGCGCTGGTCGAGGCGGCGGGCGCACCGGAACTCATGCTCAATAGCGGGAGGCTGACCGTCCGTGGCTGATCCCCGCTCCAAAACCCGCCCCGCTACGGCCAAAGAGACCGCGAAGGCGCAAGCGCATCATGAACGCCGCAGCCTCGGCGGCCGGATCAGGGCCATCATGGTCGAGACGCGCAGCGTCATGCCGGCCGCCGACGGCGCCGGGCTTTCGCTGATCCTCGTCATCGCCGCGATGTGCTTTCTCGCAAGCCTCGCG
>DAIEIL010000051.1 GCA_027352645.1 Rhodobiaceae bacterium
TGTTGCCCGACCGGAAGCGCGGATGCTCCATGATCGCGCCGAGGAACGGGATGTTGTGCTGGATACCGTCGATGCGGAACTCGTCCAGCGCGATGGACATGTAGTCGATGGCGCTGGCGCGGTCCGGACCATGCGTGCAGAGCTTGGCGATCATCGGATCGTAATAGATCGAGATTTCGCCGCCTTCATAGACGCCCGTATCGTTGCGGATGGTAAGGCCGTTCTCGGTGCCTTCCGCCGGCGGCTGGTAGCGCACGAGGCGACCGGTCGAAGGCAGGAAGTTGCGATAGGGATCTTCCGCATAAATGCGGCTTTCCATCGCCCAGCCGTTGATCTTCACGTCAGCCTGCGTGATCGAGAGCTTCTCGCCCGCGGCGACGCGGATCATCTGCTCCACGAGGTCGATGCCGGTGATGAGCTCTGTCACCGGATGCTCGACCTGAAGGCGCGTGTTCATTTCGAGGAAGTAGAAATTGCGGTCCTTGTCGACGATGAACTCGACGGTGCCCGCGCTCTCGTAATCCACGGCCTTGGCGAGCGCGACGGCCTGCTCGCCCATCGCCTTGCGGGTTTTCTCATCGAGGAAAGGCGACGGCGCTTCTTCGATGACCTTCTGGTTGCGGCGTTGGATCGAGCATTCGCGCTCGTTCACATAGATGACGTTGCCATGCTTGTCGCCGAGCACCTGGATCTCGATGTGGCGCGGCTGCGTGACGAACTTCTCGATGAAGACGCGGTCGTCGCCGAAGCTCGACTTGGCTTCCGACATCGAAGCAGCAAAGCCTTCCGCCACTTCCTTCTCGGACCATGCGATGCGCATGCCCTTGCCGCCGCCGCCTGCCGACGCCTTGATCATGACCGGATAGCCGATCTCATTGGCGATCTTCACGGCTTCGGTGGCATCGGCGATCACACCGAGATAACCCGGAACGGTCGAGACCTTCGCCGCATTGGCGAATTTCTTCGACTCGATCTTGTCGCCCATGACCTCGACGGCCTTGACGTTCGGACCGATGAAGGCGATCCCCGCCTCCTTCAGCGCGATGGCGAACTTCGAGTTCTCGGAGAGGAAGCCATATCCCGGATGAACCGCTTCGGCGCCCGTCTTCTTGCAGGCGTCGATGATCTTCTCGATGATCAGGTAGGACTGGGCGGCCGCGGGCGCGCCGATATGGACGGCTTCATCCGCCATCTCGACATGCAGCGCGTCCTTGTCGGCGTCGGAATAGACGGCGACGGTCTTGATGCCCATCTTGCGCGCCGTCTTGATGACGCGGCAGGCAATCTCGCCTCGGTTGGCGATCAGGATTTTCTTGAACATGTGATCGCCCTCAGAGCGGAATGTTGTCGTGCTTCTTCCACGGGGCTTCGACTTCCTTGTTGCGAAGGAGAGCCAATGCCCGCGCCACGCGCACTCGCGTCGAGTGCGGCATGATCACTTCGTCGATGTAGCCACGTTCGGCGGCGACGAAGGGATTGAGGAAGCGGTCTTCATAGGTCTTGGTATGGGCGGCGATCTTCTCCGCATCGCCGAGATCCTGACGATGGATGATCTCGACCGCGCCCTTCGCGCCCATGACCGCGATTTCGGCGGTCGGCCAGGCGTAGTTCAGATCGCCGCGAATATGCTTCGACGACATGACGTCATAGGCGCCGCCATAGGCCTTGCGCGTGATGACGGTGATTTTCGGCACGGTCGCTTCGGTATAGGCGAAGAGAAGCTTCGCGCCGTGCTTGATGAGGCCGCCATATTCCTGCGCGGTGCCCGGAAGGAAGCCCGGCACGTCCACGAAGGTGACGATCGGAATGTTGAAGCAGTCGCAGAAGCGCACGAAGCGCGCGGCCTTGCGGCTGGCGTCCGAGTCGAGCACGCCCGCGAGCACCATCGGCTGGTTCGCCACGATGCCGACCGTGCGGCCTTCGATGCGGGCAAAGCCGGTGATGATGTTCTTCGCGAAGCTTTCCTGAATCTCGAAGAAATCGCCCTCGTCCACGACCTTCAGGATCAGTTCCTTCATGTCGTAGGGCATGTTCGGGTTCGCCGGGATCAGCGTGTCGAGCGACATCTCGATGCGCTTGGCGTCGTCGTAATAGGGACGCTCCGGCACGTCGTCGCGGTTCGACGAAGGCAGGAAGTCGATCAGGCGGCGGATCTGGCCGAGCGTGATAACGTCATTGTCCCAAGCGCCGTCGGCGACCGACGATTTGACCGTATGGATCGACGCGCCGCCGAGCTGCTCCGAGGTGACGGTTTCGTTCGTCACCGTCTTCACGACGTCAGGGCCGGTCACGAACATGTAGGACGTGTCGCGGACCATGAAGATGAAGTCCGTCATGGCCGGCGAGTAGACGTCGCCGCCCGCGCAGGGCCCCATGATGACGGAGACTTGGGGGATCACCCCCGACGCGATCACGTTGCGCTTGAAGACCTCGCCGTAACCCCCGAGCGCCGCCACGCCTTCCTGGATGCGC
>DAIEIL010000072.1 GCA_027352645.1 Rhodobiaceae bacterium
GAACGCGGTAGAAAGCGGCATGTCCGATATCGAAGTTGCGGCGCCCGAAGCGCCGCGCGACTGCCAGCTCTGTCCCCGCCTCGTCGCCTATCGGCGCGAAAATCAGGCCGCTCACCCGGACTGGTATAATGGCCCCGTGCCTTCATTCGGCGATGAAAAGGCGCGCCTTCTCATCGTGGGTCTCGCGCCCGGCGTTCAGGGCGCAAACCGCACCGGCCGACCCTTCACCGGGGACTATGCGGGCGATCTCCTTTATTCGACGCTGATCGAGTTCGGCTTCGCCAAGGGCGAGTTCAAGGCCCGGCCGGATGACGGGCTGACGCTGCATGACGCGATGATATCCAATGCGGTCCGCTGCGTGCCGCCGCAGAACAAGCCGACGCCGCTCGAAGCGAAGACCTGCCTGCGTTTCTTCTCGGCCCGTCTCGCCGCCCTGCCGAAGCTCACCGCCATTCTGGCGCTTGGCCGCATCGCCCATGACAGCGTGCTGACGGCACATGAAGCGAAGCGTTCGAAGTTCCCCTTCGCCCATCAGGCGAGCCACGACATCGGCAACGGCCTGCGCCTTTTCGACAGCTATCACTGCTCGCGCTACAACACGAACACGCGGCGCCTGACGCCTGAGATGTTCCACGACGTGTTCAAGGATATTCGGGCCTATCTGGATCGGCGCTGATTCAGCTATACCGCTCTTCCGTCCACGGATCGGCTTCGTTGTGATAACCGCGCTCTTCCCAGAAGCCGGGCTTGTCGACAGGGCTGAACTCGATCCGCCGGATCCACTTCGCGCTCTTCCAGAAATACCATTGCGGCACGACGGCGCGCACAGGCCCGCCATGTTCGCGCGTCAGCCGTTCACCCTCCCAGGCATGGGCAAGCAGCACATCGGGCTCGGCAAAGACTTCGAGCCTGATGTTGGTCGTGTAGCCGTCGTGGGAATGAAAGATCACGTGCCGCGCCTCGGCATTTGGCTTCACCAGATCGAGGATCGTGCCGGAAGAAACGCCGTCCCAGTTGTTGTCGTAGCGGCTCCATGTCGTCACGCAATGAATATCGCTAACGTAATGGACCTGCGGCAGCGCCATGAATTCATCGAAGCGAAGCGTAACGGGATTCTGGACCGCGCCGTCGATAACGAGGGTCCAGGTGTCGAGCGGAATGTCGGGTTGAATGCCGAGGTCGAGCACGGGCCATTTCTCGACAAGGTGCTGGCCCGGCGGCAGACGATTCCCGCGGCGGAGATCCGCCTTGCCGGTCAGGTGACGGCCTTCCGCCGCCGTCCTTTCCTTGGAGCGGATCAGCTTGTCCTTGATCTGCCCGATCAGGCCGGGTTTCTCGCCGTCGCTCATTTTCCGCCTCCTCGCCGCGCCTCCGCAAATGCCAGCCCGCCCAAAATCAGCGCCATGCCAAGGGCGTGATAGAGGTGGAACGGCTCTCCCAAAAGACCGACCGCAAGCAGGCTCACCATCATCGGCACGAGATAGATCGCGACGCCGGCGCGCGACGGCCCAAGCAATTCGATGCCGCGATTATAGCAGAAATAGGCGGCAACCGCCGGAAAGAGCGCAACATAGAGAATGGCGGCAATGCTCACCCCGGTAAGCGGCACAGGTCGCCCGCTCAAGCTTTCGATCAGGTATGGAGGCAGCAGCGCAACGGACGAGACTCCGAATATGCCAGCAAGCAGGCTCAACGGATGCACCGCCGGCTTCCATTTCAGCACGATCGAATAAAAGGCGTTGAGCACGACGCCGACGACGATCCAGACGTCGCCACGCGCGAAGGAAAGTCCGAGCATCCGCCCCAGATCGCCCTGAAAGATGATCGCGAGCACGCCCGTAAAGGCGACCACCATGCCGGAAACCTGCCGGACATTCGTCCGCTCGCCGAGGATCGGAATGGCGAGCATGAGGATCGTCACGGGAATGAATGCCTGCAACAGACCGGCATTGATCGCCTGCGTGGTCTGAAGCCCGATATACATGCAGAGATTGAAGCTCGCGCCGCCGAGCGTGCCGAGGCCGAGCATCACGGGCCATGCGCCGAGCATACTCCGCCACTCCACGCGCAGATGACGCCACGCGAAGGGAAGCACGATCAGGAAAGCGAGGAACCAGCGCCAGAAGGAAAGACCGATCGGCGGCATGCCCCGTTCGATGGCGGCGCGGCCGATAATGGCGTTGCCGCTCCAGAAAAGCGCCACAAGGAAGAGAAGAAAATATGGCTGGTTGAACAGGAAGCCTGATGCACGCGCTACAATGCCGGGACGCTGCATTACCCGCGTTCCCGCATCACGCGAGCCTTGTCGCGCTCCCAGCTACGCTGCTTTTCGGTCTCCCGCTTGTCGGCAAGCTTCTTGCCCTGCGCGAGACCGATTTCCACCTTCACGCGGCCCTTGTCGTTGAAATACATCTTCAATGGCACGAGCGTCATGCCCTGTCGCAGCACGGCCTGCGAGAGCTTGTCGATCTCGCGCCGATGCAGCAACAGCTTACGGGGTCGCCGCGTTTCGTGGTTGAACTGATGCGCCTGCAGGTAGACGGGAATATAGGCGTTGACGAGCATGATCTCGCCCTGCTTCGTCGCCTGCGCATAGGCCTCGTTGAGGCTGCCCTGTCCGACACGGAGCGACTTCACTTCGGTGCCCTTCAGCTCGACGCCCGCCTCAAAGACGTCGGAGATCGAGTAGTTGAAACGCGCCTTGCGGTTGTCGGCAATGATCTTCCGGCCGTCTCCCAGCTTTTTCTTTGCGCCGCCGCTCTTCGATGACATGGGCTCTCGGTTTCAGATACTCAGTTGACGAGGCCGGCATGACGCATGGCGCCACGGACCTTCTCGCGCGTCGGCTCTGTCACCGGCACGAGCGGCAGCCGCAACTCGTCCCCGCAAATGCCGAGAAGGCTCGCCGCATACTTCACCGGGCTGGGGCTGGGCTCCAAAAACAACGCATGGTGCAGCGGCATCAGCCTGTCCTGAAGCTCAAGCGCGCGGGCATAGTTTCCCGCGAGCGTCGCATTCTGGAACTCGGAGCAAAGCGCAGGCGCAACATTGGCCGTGACTGAAATGCAGCCGACGCCGCCATGCGCATTGAAAGCGAGCGCCGTTCCATCCTCGCCCGAGAGCTGGATGAACTCCGGCCCCATCGCCAGGCGCTGCAGGCTGGGCCGGGCCAGATTGGCGGTCGCATCCTTGACGCCGACAATGTTCTTCAGCTTGGAAAGCTTCGTCATCGTCTCGACGCCAATATCGACAATGGTGCGCGCCGGCACGTTATACAGAAAGATCGGAATGTCGACGGCATCGTTGATCGCCTTGAAATGCGCGTAGATGCCTTCCTGCGTTGGCTTGTTGTAATAGCCGGTGACGCTCAGAACCGCGTCCGCGCCCACGCTCTTCGCATGGCGCGTCAGTTCGATTGCCTCGACCGTGTTGTTCGAGCCGGCGCCCGCGATGATCGGCACACGCTTCTTCGTCACTTCGACGCAGATTTCGACCACACGCTTGTGTTCCTCATGGGAAAGCGTCGGCGACTCGCCCGTGGTCCCGCAGGGAACGAGCCCGTGCGTACCCTCGGAGATCTGCCATTCAACCAGTTTGGCGAATGCGTCCTCATCCACCTTGCCGTCCCTGAACGGGGTGATGAGAGCGACGTACGATCCCTTGAACATGTTCCTCAAGCTCCAAAGCCCCGCATTTCCGGGGACGCCCCGCCTTCCGGGCGGCGCGCACGATAACCATAACCCACGGGCGCGGCAAGAAATCCGCCTAAATCGGCAAGCGATGCGACTTGCGGCCCATTGCCCCGCTTGTTACCACAACGCTAATCTCAATGAACGACAAACCGGCGCCGAGTCGCAAAAATGCCGGTTGCCGTCGAAGGGGTCGAAGGCGTTCCTCCGGGGGGACGATCCGGCCGGAATTCATGAACTGGAACGCGTCATTGCGGGCTTCTGAGCGCGATCTAAGGCCGAACCGGGCAACGGCCCGAAGGTCATGGTGCGCCCGGCACACCCTCGCGCTGTTGCTGGGCGTCTGCCTTGGCTTCGGACCGGTTGGCCTTGCCGGGGCCGAGACGGCCCAGCCGACTCACAAGGCCGCCACCGCGAAGAAGCCCGCGGCAAAGAAAACCGCCACCAAGAGCAAGACTGCGGGCAAGAAGAAGACGACCGCCAAAAAGACGGCGTCGAAAAAGGCTGCAAAAAACAAGAAGACTGCGAAGAAGGCCGCCCCAAAGCGCCATCTTGCGGTCGTGAGCTCCACCCTGCTCACCAAAGCGGACCTTGCCGCGCTGAACGACGCCTTTGCCGAAGGTGATCGCGGGAACTGGCCGGAAGCAATGCGCCATGCCGCGCGGATCGCCGATCCGGTCGCCGCCCGGCTCGTCCTCTGGTCGCGCCTCGTTGCGCAGGATTCCGGCGCAACGCTGGCCGAGATCGTTGCCTTCCAGCAGCAGAACCCCGACTGGCCACGACAGGCGCTCCTGTCCCGCCGTGCCGAGGAGGCGCTTCTCGCCTATTCGATGAGCGATCAGGACATGCTGACCTGGTTCGGCGACCACCCGCCCCTGACCGGCGAAGGACGCCTTCGCTATGGAAAGGCGCTCGTCGCCAATGGCCGTAGCGCCGAGGGCCGGGAGTGGATTCAGCGCGCCTGGGTGGAGAATGATTTCTCCCCCGCCCGCCAGAAGGAAATCCTGAGCAGCTTCCGCCCCTATCTCACTGCCGCCGTCCACAAGGCGCGGCTCGACCGCCTGCTTTTCGATGAGCGCAGCGCCGACGCGCGCGCCACTGCCGTGCTCATCGGCGCCGACGCCCAGAAGCTCGCCGACACGCGCATCAAGCTCATGACCGGCTCGTCGCTTGCACCCGGCGCCCTGTCGAGCCTGCCATCGTCGCTCAAATCCGACCCCGGCCTTATCTACGACCAGGTCCGCTTCGAGCGCCGCCGCGGCAATGACGACAAGACCGTCGCCCTCGTCATGACAGCGCCGAGCGAACCCCACGCCATGGTCGATGCCGATGCATGGTGGATCGAGCGCAAGATCGCGGCGCGCAAGGCGCTCGCCGTCGGCCAGTACAAGCAGGCCTATCAGATCGTCTCCAGGCACGGGCTCAAGAGCGGTTCCGACTTCGCGGAAGCGGAGTTCATGTCGGGCTGGATCGCGCTTCAGTATCTGAATAATCCGAGCAGCGCGCTTTCCCATTTCGCGCGCCTCAACGACGCGGTGGCGACGCCGATCAGCAAGGCGCGGGCGGAATATTGGTGCGGCCGCGCAGCGGAAGCCGGTCGCGACAGGAATGTCGCGGAACTCTACTACCGCAAGGCGTCCGAATATCCGACGACCTTTTACGGACAGCTGGGCACAGCCGCTCTTGCGGGCATGAAGGGCGAGACGCCGCGCCTGCACCTGCCAAAGGACCCTGCCCCCACCGCTGGCGCAAAGGCAGCCTTCGAAAAGCTCGAACTCGTCCATGCGACGAAAGTGCTGCACGACCTCGACCGGACGGACCAGATGTGGAGCTTCATGCTTCACCTCGCGGACATTCTCGACGACCGTGGCGAGCTTGCCGAGCTTTCCGACCTTGCCGTCAAATATGGCGAGCCGAAACTCGCGCTCCGCATCGCCAAGGCGGCCTCCCAGCGCAATATCGTTCTGCCGCAGCGGGCCTATCCCGTGGCGCTGATGCCAGACTATCGGGCCAAGGGGCCGACCGTCGAAAAGGCGCTCGTCTACGGCCTCTCGCGCCAGGAGAGCGAGTTCGACGCCGCCGTCGTCAGCCCCGCCGGCGCGCGCGGCCTGATGCAGCTCATGCCTGGCACGGCCAAGATCGTCGCAAAGCAGATCAAGGTTCCCTATTCGACGGACCGTCTGACCAGCGACCCGGCCTATAACGCCATGCTCGGTTCGGCCCATCTCGGCGACCTCATCGAGAACTATTCCGGCTCCTACATCATGAGCGTCGCTGCCTATAACGCGGGCGGCTCGCGCGTCAGCGAATGGGTGGACCAGTTCGGCGATCCGCGCTCCGGCAAGGTCGACCCGATCGACTGGGTCGAGAACATCCCCTTCTCGGAAACGCGCAACTATGTTCAGCGCGTGATGGAGAACACCGAGATTTACAGAACGCGCCTCAGCGGCGTGCCGGGCAAGATCCGTCTCGAAGAAGATCTGCGCCGCCGTAACGGCGGCCCCATCGCAGCGCCTGTGTCAAAGGCGAATGAAGCCGCCATGCCGCTTGAGCCCTCGTTGATGCTGCCTGCCTCCGGCATGGCGCCGGTCGCCGATGAAGACGAGAAGCCTGCCGGGGCCAGGCCGGTGGTCGAGGCCGACGCTGAAGACGCCCCTGCGCCAAAGCCCATCGCACCGAAACGTCCGCATTCAAAGCAATGACCACGCCTCCTTATCGCGAATTGTTCTACACGACGCAGGACGGACTGCGCCTCTTCGCGCGAGACTATGGCGCGCGCGCATCGCGGACGACGCCTGTCATCTGCCTTCCCGGCCTCACCCGCACATCGCGCGATTTCGAAGCCTTCGCCGAACGCATGAGCGCGACGCGGCGCGTCCTCTGCGCCGACCTTCGCGGACGTGGCCGCTCGCAATATTGCGCAAGCTGGAGCGATTACACGCCCGCCAACGAGATGCTGGATACGTTCGACCTGATGGGCGCCGCAGGCGTTCACCGCGCCATATTTATCGGCACGTCTCGCGGCGGCCTCGTCACCATGCTGATGGCGGCGCAGCGGCCCAACGCCGTCGCGGGCGTCGTCTTCAACGATATCGGCCCTGAAGTCGCCATAGCCGGTCTGCAGCGCATCGCGGGTTATGCTGGCGTGGGCGAAGCGCCGCCGGACTGGACGGAAGCCGCATTTCGCCTGCGCATGGCGAACGAGCGCGAGTTTCCCAGCCTCACCAGCGAGGAATGGTACGCCCATGCGCGCCGCAGCTTTGCCGAGGAAAATGGTGCGCCGAAGATCGACTATGACGCGAAGATCGGAACGGCGCTTCGCAAGGGCCTTGAGGCCGCGAACGGCGCCCTTCCCGACATGTGGGCCCAGTTCAAGGCGCTCGGCCATGTGCCCGCGCTCGTCATACGCGGTGAGAACTCCGACATCCTCACCGCAGAAACCGCGACGCGCATGGAGGCGGCCCATCCCGACCTCCAGAGCGTCACGGTCAAGGACCGCGGCCATGTACCCTTCCTCGACGAGCCCGAGGCGCTGGCCGCCCTCGATGCCTTTTTCGAGCGCATCTGATCAGCCTTTTCTGACACGCAACATCTCTGTCGCGCCTCGCTGGAACTCGAATGGCACACTGACGAGTTCGGGGAAAAGGCCCGCCGCTTCCAGCTCAGCCATGACCACCGGTAAATGACTGGATGGCCGACCGTCGAGATTGACCAGCGGAAATATCCGCACCTCGCGGGCAACCCGCGCAAGCTCCCGCACCGCCGCGACATGGAACGCCGCGTCGAGATCGTCTCCATAGAGAAAGAGGAGATGCGAGCAGAGCGCCGTCTGGAATGCATCGTCTGCGAAGGGCAGCGCCGGCAATGAGGCGGGCACATATCTCACACGCCCCCGCGCTTCAAAGTCGGCGAGAAAAAGCTCCAGCGCCTCGCGCCTGATCTTTTCGATCCGCTCCGGCGAGCCGTATCGCGTCCAGTTGAAGCGATATTGCGCGAGGCGCAGACCCGCCATCATGTCGCTGCGCGTCTCCTCGAAGCGCTGCCGGATTGCGTCGCCCGTCGCCGCATAGATCGGATCGCAGGCAACGACCTCTTGCCCCTGCCCCGCGGCTTCCGCGGCGAAGGACGCAGGCCCGCCGCCCACATCGAGTATTGGCCCCTCCGGCGGCATATCGGCGAGGGCGAAGAAATCCGCATACTCGTCAAAGCGCCGCCCCCAGGGCACGATGCCTCCGAGGTCGAATTCTTTTCGTGCTTCCGCTTCCTTGATCATTTTGCGCTCCGTAACGGCGCCGGAGGCTGCCCCTGAAGGCGCCTTCCATCCGGTTACGGAAACAAAAAGGCCGCCTCCAAATGGGGCGGCCGATCCGGCAGGTCGATAGACGACATGACTGGGCCACCCTTCAGGTGGTCCACCAAGCCTTGTTGCAAAGGAACATGCGCGTCATCACTCTAATCCTCGCCCGGCAAATCCGGGCCCGAAAAATCAGGTATCGACAGGAAACCTACTCCCGGTCCGAGGGCTTGCCAAGCCCGCCCGTCACTCCGGCTCGCTTGGCTCGACCTTGAAGGTCGGAATCGACCAGCGCATGGCGAGCGCGACGAGCCGGATCGCCAGCGCCACGGCTATCGAGCCCCAGAGATCGACCGAGGCCGGAAGCTCGAACTGGCGCAGCACGACAAAAAGCGCCGCCCCGACCAGAGCCGCCACCGCATAGACCTCGCGCTTCAGAATAATCGGCGTCCGGTTTGCAAGCACGTCGCGGATAAGGCCGCCAAAGACCCCCGTGACCACGCCCATGATGACCGCGACCGATCCCGATATGCCCATGTCGAGCGCCTTGCGCGTTCCGAGCACCGCAAAGACCGCGAGCCCGATGGCGTCGGCGATCAGCATGGGCCGGCGGACATCAATCCCCCACATCACGAGTGGGATTGTGGCCAGCGCGAATCCCGATGCCACAGCGACGTACCAAGGCGAGACAATCCAGAAAACAGGCGTCGCGCCAAGCATCATGTCGCGGAGCGTTCCCCCGCCGACGGCGACGATCACCCCCAGAACCAGGACGCCAAACCAGTCCATCTCCCGCTCGCCCGCGACCAGCGCGCCGGATACGGCGAAGGCGGCAACACCGATGAATTGAAGAAACGCCAGCAAATTGATAGCAAGCATGCTCTTTCGCCTCCCAAAAACGCTGCGGCCCCTTGCTACGCGGCAATCCTGCCTTTAGTAAAATCGGCAGATCCTCTATTTTAAATATCGGGCCGAACACCCATATGGACTTCGGTCCTGCCCCTCCCGCTCGCCGACACCATCCTGTAACCTTAGCTGAAATTGCATCCGGAGAAGTCCATGATGACCAGACGCATGGCAATCATGCTCGCCATAGTCGGCGCCATTCTTGCGCTGTTCATCGGCTACAAGATTTTCATCGGCATGATGACCAAGAAGTTCATGGCGTCCATGGGCAACAAGGCCGAGACGGTCGCCGCGATGACGGTAACGCCGCGCAACTGGGAGCCGACGATCAGCGCGGTGGGCAGCCTCCGCGCAGTCCGGGGCACGGACATCGCGCCGCAGCTCGCAGGCGTCGTGGCCTCGGTTCCCTTCAAGTCCGGCGATGACGTGAAGGCGGGAGACGTGCTGCTCCAGCTTGCCGATGAAGACGACGTCGCGAACCTGAATGCCCTCAAGGCTTCGGCGGAGCTCGCGCGCCTCACCTATGAGCGCAACAAGGAGCTCGTCCGCACGCGCGCCGTCAGCCAGGCCGCACTCGACAATGCCATCGCCTCCTACAAGAGCGCGCAGGCGCAGGTCGCGGCCCAACAGGCGCTGGTCAACAAGAAGCAGATCAAGGCGCCATTTGCGGGCCGCGTGGGCATCCGCCTCGTCGATGTCGGCCAGTATCTGACGGCCGGGACGAAGGTCACGACGCTTCAGGCGCTCGACCCGATCTTCATCGACTTCTCCGTTCCGCAGCAGTCGGTCCACCTCGTGAAGCCGGGCCAGAAGATCACGCTGACCACCAACGCCTTCCCGGGCGAGAGCTTCACGGGCGAGATCGCCGCCATCGATCCGAAGCTCGATGCCGAGACGCGAAACGTCGCCGTGCGCGCGGAGCTCCCCAATCCGCAGGCCAAGCTCCTGCCCGGCATGTTCGGCTCGGTGAAGATCGTCACCGGCGAACCGGAGAAGGTCGTCGCCCTGCCCCAGACGGCCATCACCTTCAATCCCTATGGCCAGTCGATCTTCATCGTGAGGAAGGGCGAGCCCGACGCCGATGGCAAGCCTGTGCTGACGGCGGACCAGACCTTCGTCACGACCGGCGACACGCGCGGCGACGAGATTGCCGTATTGAAGGGCCTCAAGGAGGGCGACATGGTCGTCACCTCCGGCCAGATCAAGCTGAAAAACGGGTCGCATGTCATCATCAGCGATAGCGTGAAGCTGCCCAACGACACCTCGCCGACAGTACTGGACCGTTAAGGCCGGAGTATCCCATGCACTTCACGGACATCTTTATCCGGCGTCCCGTCCTTGCCACGGTGGTGAGCCTGCTCATCCTCGTGCTCGGGCTCCGCTCGGTCTCGCTCCTGCCTATCCTGCAATACCCGCGCACCGAGAACGCCGTGGTGACGGTGCAGACCTCCTATTACGGCGCCAGCGCCGATGTGGTCGCAGGCTTCATCACCACACCTCTGGAAGCCTCGATCGCGCAGGCGAACGGCATCGACTACATGTCGTCGAGCAGCCTGCAAGGCCTTTCGCAGATCCAGGTTCAGATTCGCCTGAACTACGACTCCGCCAAGGCGCTCACCGAAATCAACACCCGCGTCAACGCGGTCAAGAACCAGCTTCCCGCCGAAGCCCAGGAACCGGTCATCACCATCGCCGTCGGCGAGACGATCGACTCGATGTATCTCGGCTTCAACAGCGAAGTGCTGGCGACGAACCAGATCAGCGACTATCTGCTGCGCGTCGTCGTGCCGAAGCTGCAAGCCGTCGAAGGCGTGCAGCAGGCCGAGTTCCTCGGCGAAAAGCGCTTCGCCCTTCGCGTCTGGATGGACCCCGACAAGCTCGCCGCCTATGGCCTCACCGCCACGGACGTATCGTCCGCGCTGGCGCGCAACGACTTCCTCTCCGCCGTGGGTACCACCAAGGGCCAGATGGTCCAGTACGACCTGACGGCCTCGACGAGCATCCACACGCTGGATGAGTTCCGCAACCTCATCGTCAAGAACAAGGGCGGCACCTCCGTCCGCGTTCAGGATGTCGCCAACGTCACTCTCGGCGCCGAAGACTATGAGTCCGCCGGCGGCTTCGACGGCAAGCCTGCCGTCCAGATCGGCATCAAGGTCGCGCCGACTGCGAACCTGCTCGACGTCATCAAGCGCCTTCGCGCCATCTTCCCGGAAATTCAGGCACAGCTTCCTGAAGGCCTCCACGGCGCCATCGCCTATGACGCGACGAAGTTCGTCAACAGCTCCATCTCGGAAGTGGTGCGCACGCTTGTCGAGTCGCTGGTCATCGTGACGCTCGTCGTCTTCGCCTTCCTCGGTTCACCACGGTCGGTGCTCATCCCGACGCTCGCCATTCCGCTGTCGCTGATCGGCGCTTTCGCCTTCATGCTGATGTTCGGCTTCTCGATCAACCTGCTCACCCTGCTCGCGCTGGTCCTCGCCATCGGCCTGGTGGTCGACGACGCGATCATCGTGGTCGAGAACGTGAACCGGCATCTTGAGGAGGGACTCCCTCCATTAAAGGCATCCGTGCTCGCCGCTCGCGAGCTCAGCGGCCCGATCGTGTCCATGACCGTGGTTCTGATCGCGGTCTATATCCCGATCGGCTTCATGGGCGGTCTCACCGGCGCGCTTTTCACCGAATTCGCCTTCACGCTGGTCGGCGCGGTCACGGTTTCCGCCATCGTCGCGCTCACCCTTTCGCCCATGATGTGCTCGCGCCTGCTCAAGGCGCATGACGCCGAGAAGAGCGATTGGGAACAGCGCCTCATCCGCTACATCGATCATCGCTTCGAACAGTTGCATCGGGCCTATTCCCGCGCCCTGTCGGCGAGCCTCGACCAGATTCAGGTCGTGGTCGTCTTCGCGCTCATCGTCATCGGAAGCCTTTACGTCTTCTGGTCCTTCGCGAAAACAGAACTCGCGCCGCAGGAAGACCAGGGCATCGTCATCAGCATGATCACCTCGCCGCCCACGGCGACGATCACGCAGCGTCAGATCGGCCAGGCCGAGGTCTACAAGGCGATCCGCAGCCACCCGGAAACGGATCACGTCTTCCAGGCGATCATGCCGACCCAGGCAATCGCCGGCCTCGTCACCACACCCTGGGACGAGCGCTCCAAGACGGCGTCCCAGATCCAGACCGAGCTGCAGGGCCAGCTCAACCAGATTCCCATCGTCCGCGCCGTGGCCTTCCAGCCGCCGCCGCTTCCCGGCGCGCGCGGCCTTCCGGTCGACTTCGTCATCCAGACGACCGAACCTTTCGAACGGCTCGACGAGGTTTCTCGCAACTTTCTCGCCGAAGCGCAGAAAAGCGGAAACTTCATCTTCCTCGACACGGACCTCAAATTCGACAAGCCGCAGGCCCAGATCGTCATCGACCGCGACAAGGTCGCGGATATGGGCCTCACCATGACCGATGTCGGCGCAGCGCTCACCTCGATGCTCGGCGGCGGCTATGTGAACTATTTCAGCCTGTCGGGCCGCTCCTACAAGGTGATCCCGCAGGTGCAGCAGCAGTTCCGTCTGAACACGGACCAGCTGACGAACTACTACATCCGCTCGTCCTCGGGTAAGTCGATCCCGCTCTCGACCGTCGCCCATATCGAGATGAAGACGGTGCCGGAAGCGTTGAACCACTTCCAGCAGCTCAACGCAGCCTCCATCACGGGTGTGCCGAACCCGAGCATCACCACAGGCGAAGCGCTCAACTATCTCCGCGATCTCGCGGCGCGGACGCTGCCGCCGGGCTACACGGTCGATTTCGGCGGCCAGTCGCGCCAGTTCGTGCAGGAAGGCAGCGCCCTTCTCATCACGTTCTTCTTCGCCCTCGTCATCATCTTCCTGACGCTGGCGGCGCAGTTCGAAAGCTTCCGCGATCCGGTCATCATCCTGATCACGGTGCCGATGTCGCTTTGCGGCGCGTTGATCTTCATCAGCCTCGGTTTTGGCGGTGCGAGCCTCAACATCTATACGCAGGTCGGCCTCGTCACGCTGATCGGCCTCATCAGCAAGCACGGCATTCTGATCGTGGAGTTCGCGAACAACCTTCAGCTTGAAGGCAAGAAGAAGCGCGAAGCGATCGAGGAAGCGGTTGGCATCCGTCTCCGCCCCATCCTCATGACCACAGCCGCCATGGTGCTGGGCGTCATGCCGCTCATTCTTGCAAGCGGCGCGGGCGCCGTGTCGCGTTTCAATCTCGGCCTCGTCATTGCAACCGGCCTTGCCATCGGAACGCTCTTCACGCTCTTCGTCGTGCCCGCCATGTACATGCTGATCGCCGAAGACCATCAGGCGATCAAGGCCGAGGAAGATGCGCTCGCTGCCGTCGAGGCCGAGGTTCATTAATATCTTCCGCACCCGACAAGCCGGGCCCATCCGTAAATGACGGATGGCCCGGAGTTGGGCTAAAATGCTCCCCATGCTCCGGTCCGCTGGAGCGATGGGGGAGCAAGACATGCCGAAGATCGAGATCAACGGCCAAAATATCGAGGTTGCGCCCGGCACGACCATTCTCGAAGCCGCCCGAAAGGCCGGTATCGAGGTGCCGACGCTTTGCAACGACTCTCGCCTCCACCCCGCGGGCGAATGCCGTCTCTGCAATGTCGAGGTGGCTGGCGATCCTCATCCCCACACGGCCTGCACATCCCGCGTCGCGGACGGCATGCGCGTCGAGACGCACACGCCCGAGCTCGAAGCCTTTCGCCGGACGATGCTCGGCTGGATGGCGGAAAAGATTCCCCCCGAGACATTCGCCGCCCTGCCCGACAAGGAACTCCATCGCCGCTTCCGCGCCTATGACATCGAACCCAAGGGCATAGCGTCGCCCATCGAGACCCGCGACCTTTCGCATCCCTATATCAAGGTCGACATGGCGCAATGCATCGATTGCTTTCGATGCGTCCGCATATGCGACGAGGTGCAGGGGCAATTCGTCTGGCATGCCGTGGGGCGCGGCGCGGATACGAGCGTGGTGCCGGGCGGCGCGGCGAACCTCGCCGAAAGCGACTGCGTGAGCTGCGGCGCCTGTGTCGACACCTGCCCCACCGGCGCGCTGACCGACATGGCGCAAGGCCCCGTGGCAGGCGACGAGAGGCGCACGCGAAGCACCTGCGTCTATTGCGGCGTCGGCTGCGAGGTCGAGATTGTGACCCGCAGCGGCCGGATTTCCGAAATTCATCCCGTGCTGGAGGCGCCCGTCAACAAGGGCCATCTCTGCGTGAAAGGCCGCTACGCCTTCGCCTTTACCGACGCGCCGGACCGCGTCGTCACGCCGCTGAAGCGCGACGGAGACGGCTGGACCTCTCTCTCATGGGAACAGGCGCTCGACGAAAGCGCCGCCGCCTTCCGCCGCATCATCGACGAGCATGGCCCCGACTCCATCGGCGTCATTGGCTCGGCGCGGGCGACGAATGAGGAAAACTATCTCGTTCAGAAATTCGCCCGCGTGGTCATCGGCACCAACAATGTCGATTGCTGCGCGCGGGTCTGCCACACGCCCACGGCCGCCGCCATGAAAGCCATGCTCGGCACAGGCGCAGCCACCAATTCCTTCGACGACATCGAGCGCTCGAACCTCATCCTGATCGCCGGCGCGAACCCGACCGAGAACCATCCGGTCGTCGGCGCTCGCATCAAGCAGCGCGTCCTGCGCGGCGGCGCAAAGCTCATCGTCATCGATCCGCGCCGCACCGAGCTTGCGGCCATGGCGACGATGCATCTGGCATTGCGCCCCGGCACCAACATGCCGCTCCTCAACGCGCTCGCGCATGTGATCGTCACCGAAGGCCTGATCGACCGCGACTTCGTGGCCGACCGTGTCGCCGAATGGGATCTGTTCCGCGCTTTCATCGCGGACTGGACGCCCGAACGCGCTGCCGGCATTTGCGGCGTCGCGGCAGAGGACATCCGCGCAGCCGCGCGCCTTTATGCGACCGCCAGCCCCGCCATGTGCTTTCACGGCCTCGGCGTCACGGAGCATACGCAGGGCACCGAAGGCGTGATGGCGCTGGTCAATCTCGCGCTTCTCACCGGCAATTTCGGCAAGCCGGGCTCCGGCATCAATCCGCTGCGCGGCCAGAACAACGTGCAGGGCGCGGCGCACATGGGCTGCGATCCGGCGATCCTGACGGGCTCCGTCGCCATCGACGAACGCCGCGCGCTCTTTGAATCCGTCTGGAAGGCGACGATCCCGCATCAGCGCGGCCTCAACCTCATGGGCATGATTGACGCGGCGGCTACCGGACGCATCAAGGCGCTCTGGGTTGTCGGTTACGACATCTGGCCCACCCTCGCCAACTCCCACGAGACGCGGCGCGCGCTGGAAAAACTCGACTTCATCCTCGTGCAGGATCTCTTCATCACGGAGACCGCCCGCGCTTTCGGCCATATGATCCTGCCCGCCGCTTCCGTCTTCGAAAAGGACGGAACGTTCATGAACGCGGAACGCCGCATCCAGCGCGTCAGGAAAGCCGTGGAAGCGCCGGGCGATGCCCGGTCCGACTGGCGCATCGCCTGCGCCCTCGCGCAGCGCATGGGCCATGGAGAGGCCTTCGCCTTCGACAGCGCGGAAGCGATCTGGAACGAGGTCCGTACCGTCTGGCCGGAGGCCGGCGGCATCTCCTATCCGCGCATCGAAGCCGGCGGCCTTCAATGGCCCTGCCGGGACGAGAACGCTCCCGGTACGGAGATTCTGCATGTCACGGATTTCGCGCGCTCCCACACCGCGCCCTTGAAACGCATCGACTACACGCCGACGCCGGAGCGCATCAATGCCGAGTTCCCCTTCCTGCTTTCAACAGGCCGCACGCTCTACCAGTTCAATGCCGGGACCATGACCATGCGGACGCCCAATGCGACGCTCCGGCCCACGGACACGCTCGACATCTCGCCCGCCGATGCGGAACAGCTTGGGCTCACGCCGGAAGAGCGTGTCCGCATGCGTAGTCGTCATGGCGAGGTTGAAATCGCGGTGCGCATCACCGACCGGGTGAAACAGGGCGAACTCTTCGCCACCTTCCACGACCCGCGCATTGCGCTGAACAGGCTGACGAGCCCCGAGCGCGACAGGATCGTCCACGCGCCCGAATACAAGGTCACGGCGGTGCGGATCGAACGTCTGGGCTAGGGCTTCACAGGTTGGGACTGCGCCAAGGCCGCGCTCAGCACTGGTCGGGGAAATAGGAGCGGCGTTCGATCTTGCCGTCGCTGAACCAGAGATAGACGGTCTTCTCGGCGTTGCAGTCGCCGCAGCCTTCCTCGGCGCTCACGCTGTAGCGCACAGGCACCCGCCAGCCGAAATGCTTGCCGAGCACGCCGATGTTGCAGGCCGCGACGGTCTCCGACGGCGGCAGCACGGTCAGCGTCCGGTTGGGATCTTTCAACGAGGCGCGGACCCAGTCCGCCGAGACCGCCTTGTAGTCCGCCGGCAAGGAACCGACGGTGTCCGGCGTGTTGAAACCCGCCGACGGCCCGAGCTGGGACGTACATCCCGCCAGCACCAGCGTCGCAACTGCAAGCGCCAGCCTGCCCCTCGTTATTCCCAGCATATGAATCGTCCCTCCGGCTCGGTGTGCGCGAGTTTATCCGCATCGGCGGCGGGGGCGCAAATGGCGGGACCGGGCCGTAACGGGGGAAATCCCTCCCCATTTTGCCCCGTGCCACCCTCAGTCCAATTTCTCGCCGCATTTCCCGGCTATCAGGACCGACCCTGGGGCGGCATAATCCGCCGCCATGCCGCACTGCCAAGGACTCCCTATGCGCCGTCTCTTGACCCTGCCCATGATTGCGATTGCCGCCACGGCGCTGGCGGCTTGCGCCTCGTCGCCCGCGCGCGAGATCGCGACCCCTGCGGAGCCGTTGATCTACACGCCCCGCGCTCACTCAGCACCCTACCCCTCATACGCACCGCCTCTCGTCGAGGTGCCCGACCTCCCGGTCCGGCAGCCGCTGCAACTGACGGCGAAGGATCGCACATGCCTTGTCGCGGTGATGTATTACGAGGCGCATGGCGAAGGCGAAAAGGGTATGGAGGCTGTCGGCCACGTCGTGCTCAATCGTCTGCACGAGAGGCCTGACGGCACCACCGTCTGCGACGTCGTCTATGAGAAGAAGCAATTCGGCTGGACCCGGCGCATCTCGCGCAAGAAGGTCGCCATCGGCAAGACGCATGGTTGGAAATCCGCAGCCGCCCTCGCCGACAAGCTCATCGCAGGCTACAGCGAGGACTCCACGCAAGGCGCGACGGCGTTCTACTCCGTCTTCGAATTCCAGGATGGCCCGCCCGAATGGGTGGAGAACGATGAAAAGACCGTCCAGATCGGCAACCACGTCTTCGTGGCGCCCTGAGCAGCTCACTCGCCCTTGAACACCGGCGCGCGCTTCTCGCGAAAAGCAGCAACGCCCTCGCGATAATCAGCGCTGTCATAGACCTTGCGGCGCATGTCCTGAATGCGCTCGAAGGTTTGGGCCGGAATGGGCACATAGTCGCTCATCACCCGGATCTGCTCCTTGATGACGGCCATGGCGAGCGGCGCCTTGCTCGCCATGCGACGCGCCATCTCCATCGTATAGGACTCGAGTTCGGCCTCCGGCAGCAGATGGTTGACGATGCCCCACTCGAGCGCCGTCTCGGCGTCGACGGGCGATGCTGTGAAGAAGAGTTCCTTGACCACGTTGAGGCGCAGCCGCCCGATGAAATGCAGAAGTCCGGTCGTGTTGTAAGGCAGGCCCAGATTGACCGGCGTAATGGCGAAGGTTGCGGTGCCATCCGCAATCACCATGTCGCAACTCAAGACGAGGTCGAGCGCGCCGCCCCAGACCGATCCATGCACCATCGCGATGACCGGGCCGGGAAACAGGCGGACGGCGCGCAAGGTTTCTTCCATCGGGTCGGCATAGTTCAACGGGTCGAGGCCGCCGATCGGTAGCTCGCCGATATCGTGGCCTGCCGACCAGACCTTCTGGCCCGGCTCCGCGCGGATGATGACGACACGGGCCTTCGCATCGCCAAGGGCTTCGACCGCCTCGGTCAAGCCGTTCATCATCTCGTGCGTCAGCGCATTGCGCTTGCCCTGGTTGGCGAGCGTAACGATTCCGATATCGCCCACCCTCTCGGTCCGCACAAGCGGCGTTTCGGCGTAGCGTTGAGTGCGCAGATTATTTTCAGCCATGAAAGTCGATGCCGTTCCGGTTTGCAAGATTTCTCGCCCGAAATGATCGCCCATGACTCAGCCCCCTGACCACTAAGGGAGACTACTTAAAGGGCTAGGTCGCAGCATCGCGGCCATCAATCAGACAAAGCGTGTCACGCCCGGCGGCCTTGGCCTGATACATCGCGTCGTCTACCCGCTTCAACGCATTTTCGCACGGTTCATCGGGATGAAGCTCGGTCACGCCCAGACTGACGGTGACCTTGGCCACTTCCGGAAATGCATAATCCGCGATCAATTTGCGGAGCCTCTCTGCCGCCTTCAATGCGTCGGCCGCCCGGCAATACGGCATCATCACCATGAACTCTTCGCCGCCCCAACGCGCCAGCATGTCGACGGCGCGCAGGTGAAGGCTGACCAGATGAGCCAGCTCTACCAGGGTGCGGTCCCCCGCCAGATGTCCGAAACGATCGTTGATCGCCTTGAAGTGATCGATGTCGAACATGATGAGCGACACATGCTCATCATAGCGTCGCGCCCGCGCCATCTCACTCTCGACCATCTCTTCAAAGTGCCGCCGGTTCGCGATCCCGGTAAGCGCATCCGTTGTGGCCATTCTCTGGAGCTTCGCATTCGCCACGGCCAGAGCGCGATTGGAGGCCGCCAGTGCACGATTGGCCACCTCTGCCGCCGCTCTCGCTTGCTCCAGGCGCCGCTCATAATGCTTGCGGTCGTTGATGTCTCGCGTCACGCCGACGATCTCGACAACCGAACCGTCCGAGCCGATCAACGGATAAGCGAGCACCTCCGTCCAGAATGTCGAACCGTCCTTCCGGTAATATTCTAGATCGCCCCGAAAGCTTTTCGGGCGTCGTCCCGTCTTCGCATCTTCATTCACTTCGGTCAGGTAGGCAGCCACCTTCAAGCCCGAATCCGTCGTCAGTATCTGATCCAGCGATTGTCCCATCGCCTCCTCAGAGGTCAGACCGCGAACCTTCTCGACGGCAGGACTGATGGACGTAATGTGACCGTCGAGCGCCATTGTCCAGATCACATCGCTCGCGCTATCGGCAAGAAAGCGGTGGCGAAGCTCGCTGAGCCTCAGCCTTTCCTCCGCCTCCTTGCCCTCACTCGACTCGGTATAACTATCGACCATCACAACTCTGCCGCAAGTGATACGTATATTCCCTGTACAGATCAACTTGAAATGATTGTCCTGTCGGAGACATTCGGATATCGGAAAAATTTCGCCTCGCGTAACGCTCGGTGGACTATCCAGAAATCGTTCAAGCGTACTCTGTATTACAACAAAAGATAGATAAGCAAGCCGTGCTCTTCCAGTCTGCGCGTCCCTCTGCCGCAGCAACTAAGCTGCATGATCGCCACGCAAAAATTGAACAATTCATTTTTTACATTCGCTTTTCGACGTTTCGTTTTACCTCCTCATTCGAGCCTTCCATATCAAGCACCACTCGGATATCGAGCGTCGAAAAAGAGGCGACAAGCAGAGATAAATCACAAGTACAAGCATTCGATGCCATCGACCGCTTACGCCACATCGTCAAATGTGGATCACCGCGCCACGCACTTCGCATGGCTTGACACGGCTCGATCATGGGAACACAGACGGTTCAGTTTACTTAGCGAGCGAGCGCGGGAGAGCGATCCAGTCTCTCGGTAAATTGATCCGTTCAGCGATTGTTTCAGACACGTTGGAGCGCCGCCGCGCGGAGCGTCATCCGCACAGGCCACGAAAGTTGCGATCGAAGTCGTCGAACAGCAGCGAACCCTGCGTGGGGGAGGCTCTCGGCGAGTTGAGGGGGCGCGGCTTTGTCCTGCGCCTGCGCCCGGCCCTGCCGACGAGCGACCCGGCAAGCTCACAGCCCGCCCGACCCGGCGTGCGGCCAGACGAGCGGGAAACACATTCAGGACAAGGGAGGTCGAATCCGGGCCAACAGGGCCGGGAAGTCAAAATAAGCCAGAACTATCAATGGCTTGCAAAAGGGGAATGGCGGAGAGGATGGGATTCGAACCCACGATACGGCTTTTGACCGTATAACGGTTTAGCAAACCGCCGCCTTCAGCCTCTCGGCCACCTCTCCGTAGGCCCGTGTATGCCCAAGATTGCCGTTTGCTTCAAGGGCGAAGTCCCTTTCTTGGGGCTTTCGGGCATGAAAAAACGCGGAAATCTTATCCGTGGTAGCGGATCAGCCCTTCCTGGGCCACCGAAGCGACAAGCCGCCCGTCCCGCGTGTAGATGCTGCCCCGATTGAGGCCCCTCGCACCGGATGCGCTGGGGCTATCCTGCGTATAGAGCATCCATTCGTTGATGCTGAACGGCTGGTGGAACCACATCGCATGGTCGAGGCTCGCCGATTGCAGCTTGCCCGAAACCCAGCTCACGCCATGCGGCCGGACACAGGTATCGAGCAGCGTCATGTCGGAGGCATAGGCAAGGATGCACTGGTTGAGCGCGATATCGTTGCCGATCTCCTTGCGCGCGCGGACCCAGACATGCTGCACCGGCTCCATCGGCGCCGGGTCGATATAGTGCTGCGGATTGACCGGTCGAATCTCGATCGGGCGCGGACGCGCAAAATGCTTCTGGATCGCTTCGGGCAGCTGGCTTTCAATCGCCTTCCTCAACTCGCGCTCGCTCGGCAAGTCTTCGGGCATCGGCACGTCGGGCATGGTCGACTGATGTTCGAATCCCTGCTCCGGCGTCTGGAACGAGGCGGCGAGATTGAAGATCTGCTTGCCGTGCTGGATGGCAACGACGCGTCGCGTCGTGAAGCTCTTGCCGTCGCGCGAGCGATCGACCTCATAGACGATCGGAATCTTCGGATCGCCGGGCCTTATGAAATAGGCGTGGAGCGAATGGCACACGCGGTCCTCGACCGTGCGATAGGCCGCGACCAGCGCCTGCCCGATCACCTGCCCGCCAAAAACGCGCTGCCAGCTCGAGTCGGGGCTGTGACCCCGGAAAAGGTTCACCTCGATCTGCTCGAGGTTGAGTAACTGGATGAGGTCTTCCACCGCGTCGGCCATCATCGCTCCTGTCGCATCGCGTTTCGCGCGAACATAGAACGCAAGCCGCCGCCTGTCACCCCGCTCAAGGACGAGCGAAGATCAGTGCGTGGCGAGCCACTCACGCGCCTGGCGCTGCGCCTCGGCGACTTCAGCCGGAGCCATCTCGCGTGCGAGATCGGCACGGCAGGACCGGGCCGCGTCGCTGCCGCGCATGGCGGCCAGGTTGAACCATTTATGCGCCGTAACGAGATCGACCTCGACGCCGTTACCGGTCGAATAGATCAATCCCAGTTCATAGAGCGCGTCGCACTTGCCGCCTTCCGACGCAAGTTCGCTTTCCTGAAGCGCTTCGTGCTGCATGCGAGCCATTGCCCACCTCTTCCCAAAGTGGCGGCTCGTCTGATTCAAAAACCGATCAGCGCCGCCCGTCAGCCGCAAGGAATTCCTTGCCCCTGTGGAAAGCATTTCATCGCTACGCTGAAAAAATGGTTAATGCGCCATTTGCCATATGCGCATAATTTCCGATTTTGGGAAAAGCCTGCCCGGTCAGCCGAGTTTGGGCACCGCCATGCCGCGCTGAACGGCGGGCCGCGCCGCCACCTCGGCGAGCCAGCGCCGGGTGTTCGCCGCCTCGCCCACCATCTCGGGCTTCGCCGCTGCGATGAGGTCGATCGCGGGCGCAACCCACGGATAGGTGATGATGTCCGCCACCGAATAATCGCCGCCGAGAAAGCGCGCCTCACCGAGGCGCTTGTCCATCACGCCGATGAGACGCGCTGCTTCCGTCGCATAGCGGTCTATCGCATAGGGGATCTTTTCCGGCGCCGCATTGATGAAGTGATTGAGCTGCCCGAACATCGGCCCGACGCCGCCCATCTGCCACATCAGCCATTCGAGCGCCTGGGCGCGCTGGCGCCCCTTCGGCGCGAGGAACTTGCCGGTCTTTTCCGCGAGATAGATGAGGATCGCGCCGGACTCGAAAACGGCGAGCGGCCCGCCATCGCCTTCCTGATCCACAATCGCGGGAATGCGGTTATTGGGGCTGATCTTCAGAAATTCGGGAGTGAACTGCTCGCCCTTGCCGATGTTGACGGCATGCACCGTGTAGTCGAGGCCGCACTCCTCCAGCATGATGGAGACCTTGCGCCCGTTCGGCGTCGTCCATGTATAGAGGTCGATCAACCCGCGCCTCCCCTACTGAAATGCGTCGCGCCGCTCAATATTCCGCCGTCACTTCCACGTGATGGTGGCGATGGCGCGAGCAAACATAGGGGTCGAGCACGTAGTCGCCGGCGGCGAGCTTTAACCCCACCGCCTGCTGAGGATCGAGGAAATTCGCCACCTCAACGCCCTTGGCGTTGCGGATCGCGAAGCCATAGGTGCCGTCCATGACGCGCGTAATCTTGCCATCCCGCGGCAGCGAAAGACCTGCGCCCCACTCGGTCTGAGTGTGATACTTGTCCTTCATGACCAGCGTACCGGTGCCCGTCACCTCAGCCGCCTGCGATGCGCCGCTGGCCAGACAGATGCCGAGAACCAAAGCTCCGGCAAGCCTCATCACACGATCATTCATCGGATACCGTCCTCCGCGCGGGGCGCTCGCCCGCGGCGAAGCGCCGAAGAGCAAGCCCAGAAAGGCAAACAGCGTGCCCGAATTACCGGACACGCTGCAAGTTTAGCATAAGCGGGACGCAGCGTAAGCGCGGCCCTTTATTGTGCGCGTTGCCCGAACAGAATCTTCCGAGCCTGTTCGGCTTCTTTGGTCTTGTCCCCAAGTGTGCCCTGGCGCAATTCGCGACCAAGGGAGAAGCCTCTCTTGACGGCCGGTCGGGCGCCAACCCGCTCGAACCAGTCTTTGAGGCGGGGAAAGTCTTCAAGCTGCTGACCCTGGTTCTTGTAAGGTACGACCCAGCACCAGCACGCTATGTCTGCAATCGAGTATCGCCCGGCGAGATAATCGCGATCCTTGAGGCGCCTGTTCATGACGCCATAGAGCCGGTTCACCTCGTTCGTGTAGCGGTCGATCGCATAAGGGATCTTCTCTTGTGCATACTGCCGGAAATGATGGGCTTGGCCCGCCATGGGGCCAAGCCCAGCCATCTGCCAGAACAGCCATTGGTCGACCTCAACTCTCTGCCGCTCACTCGCCGGGTAAAACTTCCCCGTCTTGCGGCCGAGATATTGAAGGATTGCCCCCGACTCGAAAATCGAGATCGGTTTTCCCCCTGGACCATCCGGGTCCACGATGGCTGGCATCCGATTGTTCGGCGCTATCCTCAGAAAGGACGGCTTGAACTGGTCGCCAACTCCGATATTCACCGGCCTGACCACATAGGGCAGCCTGCATTCTTCCAGCATGATCGATATCTTCCAGCCGTTTGGCGTCGGCCAGTAATAGAGATCGATCGGCTTCGGCCCACCCCGCGCCGCGGGAGAGGCCTTCCTGGTTGAGCGCTTGCCTGCCGCAGAAGGCGCGGCAGGCCGGCGATTACCGGTCACAAATCAGGCCGCCTTCTTCACCGCAGGCTTGCGCTTCGCGGCAACCTTCTTGGCGGCCGGCTTCTTCGCAGCCGGCTTCTTGGCGGCAACTTTCTTGGCGGCGGGCTTCTTCGCAGCCGCTTTCTTGGCGGCCGGCTTCTTCGCGGCCGTCTTCTTGGCGGCGGGCTTCTTCGCAGCCGCCTTCTTCGCCGCGGGCTTCTTCGCGGCGGGCTTCTTCACAGCCGCTTTCTTGGCGGCCGGCTTCTTCGCCGTGGTCTTCTTCGCCGTGGTCTTGGCGGCGAGCTTCTTCACAGTCTTCTTCGCAGCCGTCTTCTTGGCGGCGGGCTTCTTCGCAGCCGGTTTCTTGGCGGCGGGTTTCGCTTTAGCTTTCGTAGCCATGTTTCTCTAGCTCCTGATGTGCCGATATCGTTGGCGACAATCCATTGACTCGCAACGCACACACTTTTCTTGCGCCCTCGTACCCCTCAGGCGCGATGAATAATATGAGCGCGGTCAATGCCCTCCGCAACACAGTGTTGCATTTTTGTGCAAGCGTCGGCGCGCCACTCTCTGCCGAAAGTGGTTGACAAACGGTTCACAGGGAGCCGTGAAAAATTGATCAGCCGTCGGACGAAAGGCCCAATTTGCGCGCAAGGATTTCGTTGACGACTTGCGGATTTGCCTTGCCAGACGTGGATTTCATGACTTGTCCGACAAACCAGCCCGCAAGAGACGGTTTTTCTTTTGCCTGCGCAACCTTGTCCGGGTTCGCCGCGATGACCGCGTCGATAGCGGCCTCGATGGCGCCCGTATCGGTCACCTGGCGCAGACCTTCTTTTTCGACGATTTCGGCGGGGTCGCCGCCGGTTTTGTACATTGATTCGAAAATCTGCTTCGCGATTCGTCCCGAGATCGTGTTGTCCGAGATCAGATCGATGAGCTTTCCGAGGTGCTCCGCAGACACCGGAGAGGTCTCGATCGAGTGCCCTTCTCGGTTCAGCGCGCCGAACAATTCCACCGTCACCCAGTTCGACGCGAGCTTCGCATCGCGCCCCTTCGCCACCGCTTCATAGAAGTCGGCGGTCGCTTTTTCGCCGACGAGAACGGTCGCGTCGTAGGCTGAAAGCCCGAACTCGGACATCAGACGCGCCTTCTTGTCGTCGGGAAGTTCCGGCAGGCTCGCCTTGATCGCGTCGACATCTCCTTGCGCGATTTCCAGCGGCAGAAGATCGGGATCGGGGAAGTAGCGGTAGTCATGCGCCTCTTCCTTCGAACGCATGGAGCGCGTCTCGCCCGCCTTCGGATCGAAAAGGCGCGTTTCCTGATCTATCTTTCCGCCCTCTTCGAGGATTTCGATCTGGCGGCGCGCTTCATATTCGATCGCCTGACCGATGAAGCGGATCGAGTTCACGTTCTTGATCTCGCAGCGCGTGCCGAGCGGGCCGCCGGGGCGGCGCACCGAAACGTTAACGTCCGCGCGTAGCGAACCTTCTTCCATGTTGCCGTCGCAGGTGCCGAGGTAACGCAGGATCGTTCTCAGCTTCGTGACGTAAGCCTTTGCTTCATCGGCGGAACGCATGTCCGGCTTTGAAACGATTTCCATCAGCGCAACGCCGGAACGGTTGAGATCGACATGGCTCACCGACGGCCCGAGATCGTGGATGCTCTTGCCCGCATCCTGCTCGAGATGCAGGCGCTCGATGCCCACGATTTCCGAGCGGCCGCCCGCCAGATCGATCACGATTTCGCCCTCGCCCACGACCGGGTGCTTGAACTGCGAGATCTGATAGCCCTGCGGCAGATCGGGATAGAAATAGTTCTTCCGGTCGAAGATCGAGCGCAGGTTTATCTGCGCCTTGAGGCCGAGGCCCGTCTTCACCGCCTGCTCGACGCAATAGCGGTTGATGACGGGCAGCATGCCCGGCAGCGCCGCGTCGACGAGGCTCACCTGCGTGTTCGGCTCCGCGCCGAACGCCGTCGAGGCGCCGGAGAAGAGCTTCGCCTTCGAAGTCACCTGGGCGTGGACTTCGAGACCGAGAACGATCTCCCAGTCGCCGGTCATGCCCTTGATCAGATCTTCGTTACGGGGTTCGCGGTTGCGCATTTGGATCACGACCTCCACCAGACTGCCGGTTCGGCCTTGAACTGGGCCGCTTCCTCGAGCGCGTAAGCCACGCGGAACAAAGTTTCTTCGTCGAACGTCTTGCCGATGAGCTGAAGCCCGAGCGGCAGACCGTCGCTCGAAAGCCCGGCCGGCACCGAGATGCCGGGAAGGCCCGCCAGATTCACCGTCACGGTGAACACATCGTTCAGATACATCGACAGCGGATCGGCGGTCTTCTCGCCGATACCGAAGGCCGCGGACGGCGCCGTCGGCGTCAGCAGCACGTCGCACTTCTTGTAGGCCTCGGTGAAATCGCGCGCAATCAGCGTGCGCACCTGCTGGGCCTTGAGGTAGTAGGCGTCGTAATAGCCCGCAGAGAGCACATAGGTGCCAATCAATACGCGGCGGCGAACCTCCGCGCCGAAACCGGCGGCGCGGGTCTTCTCATACATATCGGTGATGTCCTT
>DAIEIL010000056.1 GCA_027352645.1 Rhodobiaceae bacterium
GCGTTTCACACGCCGCTTCGCTGGGCGTGCCAGCACCGTTAAAGACCAGCACCAGACGCGTACCCTGACCGGGCCTGGCGCCTTGGGGCAGAAGCCTGAGCGGTGCCCCCCCGGCCCATGCCGGGCCGTGCAGTCCGGCAATGGCGGCTTCACCGCTCATCCCCGGCGCGGGCGATCCGTAAAGTTCGACGTTGAAGCCCGCAGTGTGAACGGTTGACGGCTTGTAGAGCGATGTCTGCTGGACATAGGAGACGACGGGGAGCGACAGAGCGGCGGACGCATAAAGTGAAGCTGCCGCAATGGTCAGAATGATTTTCTTCATTTCCCACTACTCCTTCGTCGTGACCGCTTCAGGAACCGTGGATCACGCGGGAGGAGCGTAGACCGAATTGCGCGGCCTTCAAATATCCAGATCGGTCGCGAAGGCGGCGCGTTCCTGGATGAACTGGAATCTGAGCTCCGGTTTATTGCCCATCAGACGGTCGATGGAGCCCCTGGTTTCCTTCACCTGGTCCTCCGGGACGGTGACACGGAGGAGCGTACGCTTGGAGCGGACCATCGTCGTTTCCTTGAGCTGCGCGGGAAGCATTTCGCCCAAGCCCTTGAAACGACTGATTTCCACCTTGCCGTTGCTCTTGAACTCTTTCTTGAGGAGCTCGTCCTTGTGGGCGTCGTCGCGCGCATAGGCGGTCTTGCCGCCCTGCGTCAGCTTGTAGAGGGGCGGCACGGCCAGATAGAGGTGCCCGCGCCGGATCAGCTCCGGCGTCTCCTGATAGAAGAAGGTGATGAGCAGCGAGGCGATATGCGCACCGTCGACGTCGGCGTCGGTCATGATGATGACCTTGTCGTAGCGCAGGTCTTCGTCGCGGTAATGCGAGCCGGTGCGCACGCCAAGCGCCTGAACGAGGTCGCTGATCTGCTGGTTCTGCTGCAACTTCGCGCCGCTGGCCGAGGCGACGTTCAGGATCTTGCCGCGCAAGGGCAGGATCGCCTGCGTGGCGCGGTCGCGGGCCTGCTTGGCGGAGCCGCCGGCGCTGTCGCCTTCGACGATGAAGAGTTCCGAACCCGCCGCGCCCGCCTGCGCGCAATCGGCGAGCTTGCCGGGCAGGCGAAGCTTCCGCGTCGCGGTCTTGCGCGCCACGTCCTTTTCCTGCCGCCGCCGCAGACGGTCTTCCGAACGGTCGATCACCCAGTCGAGAAGCTTGTTCGCCTGTTGTGGCGAGTTGGTCAGCCAATGGTCGAAATGGTCGCCGATGGCTTTTTCGACGAGGCGCTGCGCCTCCGAGCTGGCGAGCTTCTCCTTGGTTTGCCCCTGAAACTCCGGCTCGCGGATGAAGACAGAGAGCAGCACCGTCGCCGTGCCCAGCACGTCTTCGGCCTGGATCTGCGCGGCCTTCTTGTTGCCGACCATGTCGGCATAGTTCTTCAGGCCCCTGGTGAGCGCGGTGCGGAGACCCGCCTCATGCGTGCCGCCTTCGGGCGTCGGCACCGTGTTGCAGTAGGAATGGACGAAGCCTTCCTCGCCGCCATGCCAGGCAATGGCCCATTCGGCCGCGCCGTGCGCGCCCGCCCGCGAGACCTTGCCGGAGAAGGGCTCGGCCGTCACCCAATCCTTCTCGCCGATTTCGGCGCGGAGAAAATCGACCAGACCGGCCGGGAAATGCAGCACGTCCTCGGCGGGCGTCTCGTCCTTGATAAGTTCGGGCGCGCAATGCCAGCGGATTTCGACGCCGCCGAAGAGATAGGCCTTGGACCGCGCCATGCGATAGAGGCGGCCCGGCTTGAAAGCCGCGCCCTTGCCGAAGATGTCTGCGTCGGGGTGGAAGGTGATGCGCGTGCCGCGACGGTTCTGAACGCGGCCTTCCTCGATGAGCTTTGTCTGCGGGGCGCCGCGCGCATAAATCTGGCGATAGAGCTTCTGCTCGCGTGCGACCTCGACTTCGAGCCGGTCGGAAAGCGCGTTCACCACCGAGACGCCGACGCCATGAAGGCCGCCCGAGGTCTCATAAGCCTTGCCGCCGAACTTGCCGCCCGAATGGAGCGTCGTGAGAATGACCTCGAGCGCCGACTTGTTCTTGAACTTCGGATGCGGGTCGACGGGGATGCCACGGCCATTGTCGGCCACCGTCAGGCTGCCGTCGGCATGGAACGACACGTCGATCGAGTTGGCGTGGCCCGCGACGGCCTCGTCCATCGAATTGTCGAGGACTTCGGCAAAGAGGTGATGCAGCGCCTTCTCGTCGGTGCCGCCGATATACATGCCCGGACGGCGCCGCACAGGCTCCAGACCTTCCAGAACCTCGATGTCCTTGGCCGAATAGCTGTCGTCGTCCTTCGCCGCGGCTTTTGGCGCGGATTTGACGGGCTTCTGCGCCTTGGGCGCGGCGGCAAAGAGATCGCTGGTATCGTCGGAATTGGACGTCTTGCGGGCGGCCATGAAAACTCAAACTTCAATCGGGGGAACGAATCGAGGCCGATTGTAGGGCCGGGGAGGCGGATGGGGCAAATGCGGGGCGCTGCCTTTCCCTCAATCGTCATGCCCCGGCTTGACCGGGGCATCCACGTCTTCGTCCTGCGACGATGAAGACATGGATGGCCCGAATAAATCGGGCCATGACGATGGAGCGGGTGGAGAATTACACCGGACTTGCCTCGATCACGCTTGCGAGCCCGATGGTCGGCACGATGCGCTCCAGCCGGAAGCCCGCCTTGGTCATCAGCGCGGCATATTCCGGCTCGGTGCGTTCGCGGCCCGTTGTTGCCACCAGCATTTCGAGATCGAGGAACTTCGAGAAATGCGCCACGCCCGGCGCGGGGATCACGTGTTCGATCAACAGCAGCTTGCCGGTTGCCGGAACCTTCGCGCGGATGTTTTTCATGATGAGGATCGACTCTTCGTCGGACCAGTCATGGATGATGTGTTTCATCACATAGGCGTCGCCGCCGCCCGGCACGGAATCGAAGAAGCTGCCGCCATGCGTCTCGGCGCGGGCTCCGAGTCCTGCTGCGTCGAAATAGCGGCGTGCGCCATCGGCTGTGTGCGGCAGATCGAAAAGGATGCCCTTCATGCCCGGATTGAGCGTCAGGATGGAGCCGAGAACGGCGCCATATCCGCCACCGATGTCGGCAACCGTCTTGAAAGGCGAGAAGTCATAGGCGGCCAGCACCGGGTCGAGCTCCATCTCGGAGACGTTGACCATGCCCTTGTCGAAAATATCGGCGCGCTCGGGAGTGCCTGAGATGTGCTCGAAGGGCTTCTTGCCGTGGAGATGTTCGATGGCATTGCCCCCTGTCGCCACGCAATGGCTGAGCGCGCCCCAATTGTCCCAGTTGAGGCTCCCCTGATAAATCGAGAAATAACGCATCGACTGCGGATGATCCGTCCTCAGCGTCGCGCCCATTGGCGTCAGGCGGAAATGGCCGATGCTGTCCTCGGCAAAAATCCCGACAGTCGAGAGCGCGCGCATGACGCGATAAAGCGCCTCCGCGTTGGCGCCGATTTTCTCCGCCAGCGTCCGGCAGGAGATCGCTTCCTTTTCGCTCATCAGATCGGCAATGCCGAGCTTTGCGATCAGGGATATGCATTGCGACGCCCAGAAACCCGTCAGCATTTCCAGAACCGCGACAGGCGGTGGCACCATCTTGCGGGTCAGCGCGATGAGTCCGTTCCTGATCTGGCCGAGAAAGTTCACGATTGCCGCCGGCGGCAGCTTCGGCTTCGCCGTTCGTATCTTCACGCCCTGCATGGTGAGTTCCCCCTCTGCAAACGGACGGGGGCAGCTTACGTGGGGTTCGCCTTGCGTCGCAATGGCGATATGGACCGGGCTTGATCGGTCCGACCGATCTGTCACATTCGGTCACCAAGCAATTCAGGGGGGAGTTTCATGACGGATAAAATCAGCATCTCGACGCCGTTCACGCTGCCTTGCGGCGCAGTGCTCAAGAACCGCCTGTCCAAGGCCGCCATGACCGAGGGGCTGGGCGACGGACGCAATCGCGCGACCGAGGGGCATGTGAAGCTCTATCGCCGCTGGGCGGAGGGCGGGGCGGGCATGCTGCTCACGGGCAATGTGCATGTCGACCGGCGCTATCTTGAGCGGCCGGGCAATGTCGCCATCGACGGGCCGCAGTCGCCCGAGGCTCTCGCAGCGCTGCGCGCCTATGCGGCAGCGGGCACGATCAACAACACGCATCTCTGGATGCAGATCAGTCATGCGGGTCGTCAGACGCCTGCTTCCGTGAGCAAGGAGCCGGTGGGGCCTTCCGACAAGGCGCTCGACATGCCGGGCGCACAGTTTGGCAAGCCGCGCGCGCTGACCGGTGCGGAGATCGAGGACGTCATCCGCCGCTTCGCCCATGCCGCCACGATTGCGCGGGAAACGGGCTTCACCGGCGTGCAGATTCACGGCGCGCATGGCTATCTGATTTCGGAATTCCTTTCGCCGGACGTTAACAACCGCACCGACGAGTGGGGCGGCAGCCTCGAAAACCGCGCGCGCCTCCTGCTTGAAGTCGTCCGCGCGACGCGCAGGGCGGTGGGTGCTGACTTCCCGATTTCCGTGAAACTCAATTCGGCGGACTTCCAGCGTGGTGGCTTCTCCCATGAGGACTCGCTGAAGGTTGCCGCCTGGCTCAATGACGAGCATGTCGATCTTGTCGAGATTTCGGGCGGCACCTATGAGCAGCCTGCGCTCACGGGGCGCGAGGACATGACGCTCCATCCCGAGCGCACGGAGAAGCGCCGCCAGAGCACGGTCGCGCGCGAAGCCTATTTCCTCGAATATGCCGCGGACATTCGCAAGGTCGTGTCGCTGCCGTTGATGGTGAC
Source organism: Rhodobiaceae bacterium (assembly GCA_027352645.1). Lineage (GTDB taxonomy): Bacteria > Pseudomonadota > Alphaproteobacteria > Parvibaculales > Parvibaculaceae > Parvibaculum. The sequence continues at coordinate 4,829 of DAIEIL010000056.1, forward strand.
GGGCGGCTTCCGCACGGTTGATGGCATGAACGCAGCGCTGCAATCGGGCGCGACGGATATCATCGGGCTCGGCCGCCCGCTCTGTGTCGATCCGGCTATTGCGGCGAAGCTTCTTTGCGGTGAGGCGCGCGAAACGGCCGCCTATGAAAAGACGCTGCGCATCGGGCCCGGCCTGCTTGGTCCGTCGAGCCCCATCGCGCTTCTGCGCGGTCTCAATGGCTGGGGACAGCAGGCCTGGTTCTGCCTGCAGCTTCTCCGCATGGGGGCCGGCCTCGATCCCAACACGAAGCTCGGCGTCTTCAAGGCCTTCCGCGACTACACGAAGAACGAAGCGAAGGCCGCCGCCGCGATGGTGCGCTAGTTCTCAGTCCTGACTGCGTCATGCCCTGCGTAAAGCGGGGCATGACGATCGGATGCTTGATGGCGCTCGGTTGGCTACCAC
>DAIEIL010000089.1 GCA_027352645.1 Rhodobiaceae bacterium
CCCGCGACGCATTACTACTACCGCTTCTTCGCCGGGAGCGATCAGGCGCCCTTCTCCGGCCGCACGCGCACGGCGCCGCCGCGCGACGCGAAGCATTCTGTGCGCTTCGCTTTCCTCTCCTGCCAGAATTACGAGCAGGGCTATTACGGCGCCTATCGCCGCCTCGTGAATGACGACATCGCCGCGAAGCCCGACGACCGGATCGAATTCGTCCTTCACCTCGGCGATTTCATCTATGAGCATACGGGCGACGTGCCAGAGGAAGAAAAGCCCGCGCGTCTCGTCGGCCCCCTGCCCGATGGCTCGAAGCCCTGGGAGCCTGACGGAAAGCGCACCAATTGGCAGCGCGGCGGACAGGCGGCGGAGACGCTTGCCGATTACCGCTTTCTCTACAAGCTCTACCTGACCGACCCGGACCTTCAGGCGGCACGCGCCCGCTTCCCCTTCATCCATACATGGGATGACCACGAATTCACCAATGATTGCTGGCAGTCGCACGACACGTATTTTGGTGACGGCAGCCCCGCGCAGAAACGCAAGCTCGCAGCCAATCAGGCATGGTTCGAATATATACCCGCGCTCCTTTCCGACGCGCCTGACTTCGACGGCGTGAAGCCGCAAGCGCATGACTTCGCGCCTGCGAAAGTCGCCAATGCGCCGATGGGCGAGCCGGACGCAGACTTCCTGTTTCAGGGTACGGATAATCTGAAGGCCATAGGAAGCATCGGTATTTACCGCGCTCTTTCCTGGGGCGCGATGCTCGATCTCGTCATCACCGATCTCAGATCCTATCGCAGCCCGCCCGTTATGACCGCGGACGTAAAGGAACTCGTCAAGGGCTCGCCGCTTCCGCCCGTGCGGATCGTGAATCTCCTCGATGCGGGCCGCATGGCGGAGAAAGGCAATCCGCCCGCGAAGCTCTCCTACAAGGATCGCGAGATCGACAATCCGCGCCGCAATGCACCGCCCGGCACGCATATGGGCGGACCGCAAAAAGCGTGGTTCAAGGCGGTGATGAAGTCGTCAAAGTCGCGCTGGCGCATCTGGGCGAACAGCGTTCCCGCGCTCGCCATGCGGATCGACTTTGCAAGCCTGCCGTTCGCGGGGCTTGAAGACGGCTATGTCGGCATCGACGCGTGGCAGGGTTATCCCGGTGAGTTGAAAGAGCTGATGGGATTCCTGAAGGAAGCCCGGATCGGCAATGTGATTTCCTGCTCGGGCGACTATCACGCGCATATTGCCGGGCGGCTGCCCGTCGATCCCGATGCCGAAGCTCTTTCCTATGCCGCTGTCGAATTTGTAACCACCGGCATCAGCTCCGGGTCGATGTATAGCGGCGCCGAACGCGGCGCGCGCAAGAGCGCTCTCTTCCATCGCGCCGTCGAAATCGACGATGGGAAACGGAAGCTCGAGAACTTCAACAATACGCTGGTGAACGGATTGAGAGCCGGCATCCTCACCAACTACACGAATTCGGTGAAGATCGGGGCCATGTTCCGCAACGAGCGCGTGAGCCCCGGTCTCTCCTTCCTCGACTCCAACGCCCACGGCTTCGGCATTGCGACGTTGACAGAGGATGGCGCCAGGGTCGAACTCGTCAATGTGGGCGATGTTTCGAAGGATGCCGGACCTGAGGGCGCCCCTGTCCTGCGCCGCAGCCGGTTTGCGGTAAAGCCGTGGAATGGCGGCGAAGAACCCGTGATTGAAGGGCCGACCTTCGAAGGCGAGCCGCCCTTCCCTCATTCACATGTCGCGGTTTGACGCTTCTTCCTTGCGTCGATGAATTCTCCGCCTAATCTTTCGTCAGGAAGGCGGGCCGCATGAGAGCCTGCCCGCATGGCTTGCGGAGGTAACAGGTGGGGATTTCGGAATATGCGTCGCATGACGCACTCGGGCTCGCGGAGCTTGTAAAGACCGGTCAGGTTTCGGCCGCGGAACTCGCCGAAGAAGCGATCACCCGGATCGAGAAGCACAACCCGGCGCTCAACGCCGTCGTCACCAGGATGTACGATCAGGGCCGCGCCACTGCGAAAGCGCCAGTCGACGGCCCGTTCAAGGGCGTTCCCTTTCTGCTCAAGGATATTCTCGGCGACTATGCGGGCGTGCCCACGCAATCCGGCTCGCGCTTCATGAGCGGTATTCCGGCGACGCGGGATTCGACGCTCACGGCGCGTTTCAAGAAATCGGGCGTCGTCATTCTCGGCAAGACCAACGTGCCGGAATTCGGTCTGCTGCCGACGACGGAAAGCGCCTTTTACGGCCCCGCGCGCAATCCGTGGAACACGGCGCATTCAACGGGCGGCTCGTCCGGCGGTTCGGCGGCGGCGGTTGCTTCGGGCATCGTTCCCATCGCGCATGCGAATGACGGCGGCGGCTCGATCCGCATTCCGGCCTCGTGCTGCGGCCTTGTCGGCCTGAAACCGACGCGCGGGCGCAATCCGCTTGGCCCCGACCTCGGCGATATCATGGGCGGCCTCATCGCCGAACATATCGTCTCGCGCAGTGTGCGCGACACGGCGGCCATGCTCGATTGCACACATGGGCCAGAAGCGGGCGATCCCTATTACGCGCCGCCCGTCGCGCGTCCCTTCCTCGATGAAGTGAAGCAGAGGCCCGGCAAGCTCCGCGTCGCCTATAGCGTCACCGCGCTCGACGGCAAGAAGGTTCACCCGGAAGGCGTGAAGGGCGTCGAGGAGACAGCGAAGCTTCTCGCCGATCTCGGCCACGAGGTCGTGGAGGCCGCGCCCGAACTGCCGATGGAAATGCTCTCCGGCGCTTTCATGGCGCTCTGGGCATCGGGCCTCGCCATGCAGATCGACGCGCATGCGATGATGACCGGCCGCACACCGAGCGACAACGAAATTGAAGGGCTGACCTGGGGCCTCTATCAGGCCGGCAAGCAGGTCACTGCCGTGCAGTATCAGATGTCGATCGCGCAGATCCAGATCATGTCGCGTCTCATGGCTCGCTTCATGGAATCCCATGATGTGTGGCTGACGCCGACGCTCGGCAGCCCTCCGCTCAAGCTCGGCACCATCGACATCACGGAGCGCGATCCGGTGGCGGCCTTCGCGCCCGTGCTCGATTACGTGCCCTTCACGGCGCTCGAAAACGCGACCGGCCAGCCGGCCATTTCGCTGCCTCTGCACTGGTCGGCGGACGGGCTCCCCGTGGGCATCATGTTCGCCGGGCGCTTCGGCGAAGAGGCGCTGCTGCTCCGTCTTGCGGCGCAGCTCGAGGAAGCGCGGCCCTGGAAGGACAAGCACCCGCAGATCTGGGGCTGACCGGCCGGCGCAAACAGCGTGGCGGGTCTGGAGGCTTCTCCGGGCCCGCCCGCTATGCTATCCCCTCGGCCCATGAGCAAAGACATAGAGCGCACAGACATCAAACCCGTTCATGTGATCGGCGCCGGCATGGCCGGTTCCGAGGCCGCCTGGCAGCTTGCGCAGGCGGGCGTTCCCGTTTTGCTGCATGAAATGCGGCCGCTGGTGAAGACCGACGCGCATCAGAGCGACGGTTTTGCCGAACTCGTCTGCTCCAACTCCTTTCGCTCCGACGATCATGAGCAGAATGCCGTGGGCCTCCTCCATGAGGAAATGCGCCGTCTCGGTTCGCTTGTCATGGAAGCGGCGAATGTCGCCAAGGTGCCGGCGGGTGGCGCGCTCGCGGTCGACCGCGAGGCATTCTCGGCCTATGTCACCGAAAAGCTCAACGCCCATCCGCTCGTCACTGTGGAGCGCGGCGAGGTCGCGGGCCTTCCGCCTGCCGATTGGGACAATGTGATCGTCGCCACCGGCCCGCTTACGTCGGCCGCATTGGGCGACGCCATCGCCACGCTGACGGGCGCCGAGGAACTTGCCTTTTTCGATGCCATCGCGCCGATCATCTATCGCGAGACGATCGACATGTCGGTCTGCTGGTTTCAGTCGCGCTACGACAAGACGGGACCGGGCGGAACGGGCAAGGACTACATCAACTGCCCGCTGACGCGCGAGCAATACGAGACGTTCATCCGCGATCTGCTCGCCAGC
>DAIEIL010000090.1 GCA_027352645.1 Rhodobiaceae bacterium
GCAGGTGATCTCCGCCTGGGAACGCGAACATCTGCTGCTGAACGTGTGAGAGATTTCTTTCTCGTCATGGCCCGGCTTGTCCGGGCCATCCATGTCTTGAACAGCGATGAAAGACGTGGATGCCCCGCATAACGCGGGGCATGACGACGAGTGAGCAGAACCCGACTCGCATCCCCCGTTCCGTTCTTGTAGAATAAAAGCCATGTACCGCACGGGTTCACATAGCAGCTGCCGGCAGAAGCGCGATCTTCTGATCCTTTGTGCGCGCATCGGTTACAACCCGTAGGGCTGCTCCGGCGCGGATGTCATAGAAACTCCGCGTCTCTTTCCGAAAATCGAAAAACCGGAACGACGGAGCATTCCCATGTCGCAGACAATTGCGAAATCCAATCAGACGAAGCGCTGGCAGGAGATGGATGCCGCGCATCATCTCCATCCTTTCACGACGCATCACGAGCTCGCCAAGACCGGCGCGCGCGTAATTACGCACGCCAAAGGCGTCTATCTCTACGATAGCGAAGGCCGCAAGCTCATCGACGGCATGGCGGGCCTCTGGTGCGTGCAGGTCGGCTATGGCCGCGAGGAGCTGGCGGAAGCAGGCTACAAGGCGCTGAAGGAGTTGCCCTACTACAACGCCTTCTTCCAGACGACGAACCCCTATACGGCGGAACTGTCGCAGAAGCTTTCGGAAGTGACGCCCAAGGGTATCGACCGTTTCTTCTTCGCCAATTCGGGCTCCGAAGGAAACGACAGCGCGGTGAAGATCATCCGCTATTTCTGGAACCTCCAGAAGAAGCCGAAGAAGAAGATCTTCATCGCCCGCAAGAAAGCCTATCACGGCGTGACGATTGCAGCGGCCTCGCTGTCCGGCCTCACATCCATGCACCCGCAGGCCGACCTGCCGATGCCTGGCTTCGTCCATATCGACTGTCCCTATTGGTATGGCGAGGGCGGCGACATGAGCCCGGACGAGTTCGGTCTCAAGACGGCCCGCGCGCTGGAAGAGAAGATTCTCGAACTCGGCGCGGACAATGTCGCGGCTTTCGTTGCCGAACCCGTGCAGGGCGCCGGCGGCCTCATCATTCCGCCTGCGACCTATTGGGGCGAGATCAACCGCATCTGCAAGAAGTACGACATCCTGCTTCATGTCGATGAAGTGATCTGCGGCTTCGGGCGCACGGGCAACTGGTTCGGCTCGCAGACCTATGGCATCGAGCCCGACATGATCAACATGGCGAAGGGCCTCTCGTCCGGCTATCAGCCGATTGCCGCCGTGGGCCTCGGCGGCCGCGTGGGCGACGCGATTTTCAACTCCGACGAGGAGTGGTCGCACGGCTTCACTTACTCCGGCCACCCCGTCGCCTGCGCCGTGGCGCTCGCCAATCTCGAAGTGATGCAGAAGGAGCATCTGGTCGAGAAGGTAGGCGGCGCGATCGGCGCCTATTTCCAGAAGAAGCTCGCCGAACTCGGCGATCATCCGCTGGTCGGCGAGACTCGCGGCGTGGGCCTTCTCGGCGCGATCGAACTGGTGAAGAACAAGGCGACGCGCGAGAAATATCCCTCGGAACTCGATGTCGGCTATCGCTGCCGCGTCCATTGCTTCGACAATGGCCTCGTCATGCGCGCCATCGGCGACACCATGGTTCTGAGCCCGCCGCTGGTCGTTTCCGAGAGCGAGATCGACGAGATTTTCCACCTCGCCCGCAAGTGCATCGACCTCATCGCCAGGGATCTCGGCGTCCTCTGAGCGGATCGCTTGCGGTTATTTAATCTGCGGCAATTTGGCACATCCAACTGCCAGATTGCCGCAAACCTATGTAATCCCTAGCGATTTCCCCCATTACGGGTTCGTCTGGCTGACACTGCAAGTTCATGGACCGCGCCATTGAACTCTTGGGGTCCGGGACATATTTATTTTCGCATGAGGGCCGAGCAATAAGCCCTGCCGGACGACCTGCCCCCCGCTCGTCTGGTGGGGTGCTCTGGCCCCAGGGCGCCGGATTCTTCCCCTCCCGGCGCCAAGCGCAGAAGAAGCGCGGTTGCGCCCCGTCATCCCCCCTGACGGGGCGCAACTATTTTGCGAGCCCGTCCAATTCCAACTTTGACGGGACGCAACTTTTTTCAGCACCTCATACAGAGCGCAAATTTTTCGCCGGGTGCTGTATAAGACCCTCTGAATTCATCGAATAAACGCGCGATCAGCGCTGACCCGCCGGGGCTTCCATGCAGGATGACGACGACGAGCCGCATATCACGCTGAGCGACGAGGATCTCGACGCCCTCGAAGAGGAAGTGCCGCTGTTGCGGGGCGTACGCCTCTTCGCGGAGGAAGCCGCCGAGCTTCCCTGGTTTACGGCGCTTGGCGAACCCCTCGACCGCGAAGTGAAGCGGCTCGCCCGCGATTATCTCGACGCGCTCGGCTTTCCGGATGTCGAACCTGCCCGCATCGCAAGCTGGGAAGACGCGGCGGATGCCGCCGCCAATATGGATTTCGACACGGCGCAATGGGAGGCCGAGGAGCAGCTTCGCGCCGGGCTTGCGAGCGACGCTCTCGACGCCATTTCCGAGGAAGCTCTCACCATCGCGCTAACCCATGTGACCGCGATTCTCGGCGGGCGGCTCGGCGCCGCCGTGCGTGAAGCGGCCGCCTTTGGCGAGATCGACGACGAGTCGCTGATGGATGCCGCCGCAGGCGCCGCCGTGCAGGCCGCGCACAATGCAGCGCTGGCGCTCATCGCAGGCGCGGAGGAAGATCATCCTTTCCGCGCCAAATTCGCGCTCTTCGCGCGGGGACGCTGGCCGATCGGCGTCTCCGGCCTCACACTCAATATTTTCTGAAAGCAGCCCGAACGTGAATTTCAAGCTCGCCACCTGGAATATCAACTCCGTCCGTCTGCGGATTAACCTCGTCGAGAAGCTTCTTGCCGAACACCAGCCAGATGTGCTTTGCCTTCAGGAAATCAAATGCGTCAACGACGCCTTTCCGCTGAAGGATATCCGCAAGGCGGGCTATGAGCATGTCGCGATCAACGGCCAGAAGGGCTATCACGGCGTCGCTATCGTCAGCCGCATTCCCTTCAAGAAGACCGAGGCGAAGGAGTTCTGCGGCAAGGGCGACGCGCGCCACATTTCGGTCGATCTCGACGTGCCGGGCGGGTTGCAGATCCACAATTTCTACGTACCCGCGGGCGGCGACGAGCCTGATCCGGAAATCAACGAGAAGTTCGCGCACAAGCTCGCCTTCATGCGCGAAATGACGGAATGGTATGGCGGGCTGAAGAAGAAGAGCGAGAACCGCATGGTTCTCGTCGGCGATCTCAATGTCGCGCCGCTTGAACACGATGTCTGGTCGCACAAGCAGTTGCTCAAGGTCGTCAGCCACACGCCCGTCGAGGTCGATCTGATGAACGAGCTCATCGCCTCGCATGACTGGGTGGACGTGATGCGGCGCTTCGTGCCCGCCGACGAGAAGCTCTATTCTTGGTGGAGCTACCGCGCCAAGGATTGGGACGCCGCCGATCGCGGCCGCAGGCTCGACCACATCTGGGTCACGCCCGCGCTCGAAGATGCGCCACAATCGATGCAGGTCTTGCGGGAAGCGAGGGGGTGGGAGCGGGCATCTGACCACGTGCCCGTGATCGCGACCATGAAGCTTTAGCTGGGGGGCCAGCTCGGGGGTAAAGCTTTGGGGCAGTCATGCCCGCTCCTGGGCTCCTCCTAATGCAGCGGTTCGACGGATCGTCCGACTGTTCTTGATTAGGGCAGCTACCCTACTCTAGGGTGTTGACCCTAGGGTTGCAAGAGCCCACCATTGCCCCAACCCGCAAGAATTTGCGATCCTCATCCCCAGGAATCGGGCGCCGCCGGCCCAGGCGGGACCAGAAAAGCGCGAGAATCCGCCGACATGGCACCCAAGACCCCGGCCCCCAAGACCAAGGACCGAATCCTCATCGCAAGCCTCCGCCTGTTCAACGAGAACGGCTATGACACGGTGACGACGGCACGGATCGCGGAAGAGGTCGGCATTTCCGAGGGCAACCTCTGGTACCATTTCCGCACCAAGAAGGACCTCGTCCAGGCGCATCAGCATTCGCTCATCCGCGGCATCGACGCGCGGCTGGCGATTCCGTCGACGCCCGAAACGGTGCTCGACGCCTATGTGCTTTTCAACCGGATGGTCTTCGAGGAAGTCTGGGAATATCAGTTCCTCTATCGCGACCACGCCGAATATGGCCGCACCTCCCCCGAGCTCGAAGGCAAGGTGAGCCGCGTTTATGAACTGACGACGGCCATGCTGGAGAAGATGTTCCGCCACATGATCGCGGCGGGCCACCTCTCGATGCCGGACGAGGAACTCGGGCCGCTCGCCGACAATGTGTGGATGGTGATCCGCTACTGGCCGAGCTTCCTGCGCGAGACGCGTCATGTGGTGAAGCTCGACAAGCAGTCGCTCAACGCGGGCGTCCGCCATCACTTTGCGCTTTTCGAAACGCATCTGACGGCGAAGGCACGCGCCTATCTGGACGCCCACGCCTATAGCTGACGCAGCCCTTATTCGGCGGGCTTTTCCTTGCGCTTCAGCGTCACGAAAGTCGCCGTGGAACTGCCCGTCGCGAGCAGCGTTCCGTCCTCGGCCAGCAACTCGCCTTCGATGAAGCCAACCGATTTTCCGCGCTTGATGACGCGGCCCCGGCCAATGATGCGGCCCGGACGCGCGGCATTGAGCATCGAGACCTTGAGTTCCAATGTCGGGCTGATCTGGCCCCATTCGAGGTCGAGGCCGATCGCGAGGCTCATCACATCGTCGAGCATGGCCGCGACCATGCCGCCCTGAATGCCGCCCCACATGTTGCAGAGTTCGGGCCCGGCATTGAAGGCCACCTCGACGGTCCGTGCCTCCTGATCGGCCGCAATGATCTCGAGGCCGAGATAGCGGCTCGCCGGCGCCATGCGCTTGAACACGGCCTGAATATTGGGCGGCCAGATCTTCGCGGTATCTGCCTTGCCGTCCGCCGCCTCATCCACCGTGCCGCTCATCCCGATCTCCCCTATGTCCTGTTCTTCTGATCCATGTCGCGGCTCAATTCGGCGATCTCACGGCCCACCGCATCGAGGCGGCGGCTCAGGGCGCGCGCCACCGAACCCGCCATCTCGGGAAATTCCTCCATCAGCCGCTCGAAGACCGCCCGGCTGAGCCTGAGCGTCTGAAGATGGGTCGCCGCCTTGACGGTCGAGCGCCGCACACCCCCCTGGAAGAGGGCGGTTTCGCCGATGAGGTCGCCCCTGTCAAGCCGAAGAGCCCGCCTCTCCCCGCCCTGCACCTCAGCCCCGACATGGGCAAGCATCACCGCCTCGCCCTCGATAACGAGATAGGCGTCCTCCGCAGGATCGCCCGCTTCGAACAGCGTCTGGCCGGGCTCGAACTCCGGCTGTTCGGCGGTAAAGGCCAGAACCTCAAGCCGGACCGGGTCGAGGTCCGCGAAAAGGTCGTGCCGCTGCAAGAGCGCGATGATCGTCTTGAGGCTCATGAAGAGAGCATAGCGAATGGCGGCGCATCGCGGAACCGTGGGAGCGATTGCCCCCCGCCCGCCCCGCCGCTAAGAAGGACGGGCAAAGGAGCCCGACCATGACCGAAACCGGCGCGATCGCATGGGACTATCCCGAACCCTTCATCCATGAGGTGACGGTCGAGCCGCAGCACATCGACGATTTTCAGCATACGAATAATGTTGTCTATCTGACCTGGATGGCAAAGACCGCATGGGAACATTCCAAGGCGCTCGGCCTCGACTTCGCGGCCTATGCAAGGCTCAATCGCGGCATGGTGGTGAGGCGGCACGAACTAGAATATCTCGCGCCGAGCCATGCGGGCGACCGCGTACTCATCGCAACATGGATTACGGGGAATGATGCCAGGCTGCGCCTGCGCCGCCGCTTCCAGATGGTGAATGCGGCGAATGGCGCGACGCTGCTGCGCGGCCTTTCCGACTTCGTCTGCATCAACATCGAAACCGGCAGGGCCACCCGCATGCCGGACGAATTCGCCAAAACCTACAAGCTCACCGCTTCCGTCGAGGGAGACAATTGAGAGGATCGACGCTGCGTCGAAATGCCCCCTTTCGATAAAGCCGTCCGTGCGGCACAGGAAGGCCGTCCAGTCCTCTTGTGTATCGAAGGCCCCATGATCGACCGCATCGACGCCGCCACCCTCTTCTTCGCCAACCTCCTCCTTGCCGTGGCTGTCGCCACCGTGATCTGGGGAGCGACAGCGCTTCTCATGGCCGCGCTGGTCGGCGTGCCGATCATGCTCGGCACGATCGTCCGCATTTCGATGACGGCGAAAGCCTGAGGCCACTCAGCTCGCGAGCACGGCCGCCTGCGCGGGATCGAGATATTCCTCCAGCCGCGTGATGCGCCCGTCCCTCACCATGACGACGAGACAGGCCGGCATGGCGAAATCCTCGCCATTCGGCCGCTTGCCGCGCAGCACATGCTGCTGCAGATAGCCGCCGGGAATGACGACACGGCGCAGAATATCGTATCTGCGCTGCGGCAGCACCCGAGCCATCCAGCCCAGCACCTTCAGGTTCTCATCGACCGTCTGGTTCACCTGGTCGAAATTGTGCCAGATCTCGGCATCCGGCGCGTAGCAGGCGGATTTCAGCGTTGCAATGTCGCCCGTCTCGATCGCGGCGACGAAGCGCTCCGCCAGCGCGAGAATCCCCGTCTCGGTGTCAGTCATATTCCTCTCCCCTTTTCCCGCGCCTCACGGCACGAGCCGATAGCCCCCCGCCTCCGTGACGAGGATCTCGGCATTCGACGGATCTTTCTCGATCTTCTGCCGAAGCCGGTAGATATGCGTTTCGAGCGTATGCGTCGTCACGCCTGAATTGTATCCCCAAACCTCCGTAAGCAGAATATCGCGGCCTACGACCTTCTGCCCGGCGCGATAGAGGTATTTGAGGATGTTCGTTTCCTTCTCCGTGAGGCGGATTTTTCGGTCCGCCGCGTCGACGAGCAGCTTCGCGCTCGGCCGGAAGGAATAGGGCCCGATCTTGAAGACGGCATCCTCGCTCTGCTCGTGGCTGCGCAGATGGGCACGAACACGCGCGAGCAGAACGCCGAAGCGAAAGGGCTTCGTCACATAGTCATTGGCGCCCGCGTCGAGGCCCAGAATGGCGTCGGCATCGGTATCAGCGCCCGTGAGCATGATGATCGGCGCCTTGATCCCGTCGCGCCGCATCAAGCGGCAGGCCTCGCGTCCATCCATGTCGGGCAGGCCGACATCGAGCAGCACGAGATCGAAATGCGCGTGGCGCACATGCTCGAGCCCTGCGGAAGCCGTTGCGGCGACCGCCACGTCGAACTCCTCATGGAGCTGCAATTGCTCCATCAGCGAGCCGCGCAACGCCTCGTCGTCATCGACAATCAGGAGTTTCTTGACACTCATCGGATCAGAGGGTGTAGCCGAAATATTTGATGTGCTTTTCGAGAATGGGCAGCACGGGCTCTAGATGCTTCTGGTAACGGCGCCAGCGATCGGCGGCGCTCGAGTAAATCGGTTGCGTCACCTGCGCATAGGACGGCGTGCGGATCGTGCCACGCGCCAGCGCATGCGCCGCGGGATTGGCTTGAGCCTCGTTCCAGTGCAGGCCGAGGAAATCGAGCACAGGCTCCACTTCGCCGCGCAGATTGCGGATGAGGTTCTCATAGCGTACCTCGACGACGCTGAGCGGCAGGATCGCGCGATTCTGCTGCCAGAGTGTCATGACGCGATCATAGAGATGCGCGGCATCTTCCAGCGTGAGAAAATTCGCCATTGAACCGTTGAGCTGGAAGTTCTGCATGAAGCAGGAGAGGACGCAATCGGCTGGATGGCGAAGCGCAAGAATGATTTTCGCCTCCGGAAAGAGGCGCGCTATGAGCGCGGCATTGTTGATACTCAATGGTAGCTTGTCGACGACGAACTTGCCGCCGAGATCGGCGCCTTCGCTTTCCAGTGCCTCCCAATAGACGGTGCGAAGCTGAGTCCGCTGCGCATCCGTCAGCTCTCCAAGAGCAATGGGATATCCGCCCGCCAAATTGGAGATGGCATCGCGGACATGGCGCAAGCAGGATTTTTCTTCCAGCACCTGAATATCCGGATGGGCGTCGCAAATCTGGTCGAGAAGCGTGGTTCCGGATCTGGGAAACCCGACAAGGAAAATCGGCACGGCCCGATGGCCGGCCTCAATATCCACAGCGGGAAGCGGCTTCCACGATTGAACGTGGTCCGCCGTGGCGTAGTCGATCAGCTCCTCGAGCTGTTCAAGATAGATATCCTTGTCGATATTCGTGGCTTTGGCTTCTTCTGCAGCAATTTCATTCATCCGGCTGAAATGAAGGAATGCCGCATCGAAATCGCCAAGCTTGTCGCAAATCTGCGCAAGTTCCTCCTCGACGCTTCGCCGATGCTCAAAGGGAAGGCTATTTGTCTTCACCGTTTCAAGTCGTTGCCGCAATTCGCGGAGCAGCGCCTTGTCATTCGGATGCCGTCGCCGCTCAACCCTCACCGCTATGCGCGTCGCCTCGCCATTGCCCGGTTCGAGGACCAACGCCTTTTCCGCCATAGCCATCGCCTCATCGAACTCCGAAAGGCGCTCCAGAATATCAGCAGCAATGATGAAGAAGATGGCAGGTGGCGCTGGAATTAGCTCGATCGCCCTCAAGCAATAGGCTAGTGCCTCGCGATGGAGGCCGAGTTGCATGGTCATTTGCGCGGCGCTGATATGCCCCAGCGGCAGATCGGGCGTGAGCTCAATGTACTTGTCGAAATCGTCTCGGGCGGCCTTTAGCGCGTCCATACATCTGCTGGTGTTGCCGCGATTGAGATAGGCCGGCGCATAATCGATATTGATGGCGAGAGCCTTATCGTAGCTGGCGATGGCTTCATCAAACTTACCCTGCTCGCGCTGCGCATTGCCGAGATTGACGAACATGTTCGGCGAGGGTTCGCGCACCGCGCTGATTGCAAGTTTGATGAGATCCTCGGCCTGCGCGGGCTTGCCCGTATCGAGGGCCAGAAGCCCCGTCAGATGCAGCGCATCCGGGTTTTTCGGCAGTACGCTGAGTATCTTCTCAAGGATCTGCGAGGCCTCGCGGAAACGCCGCGCTCCATAATGTGCCGCCGCCGCCTGAAGCGCCGCGAGAACCTCGGCCTGCGAGGGGACGGGCGGCTTCATGCGCAGCCCCATGCCCGACCCAGGGCCGGGCACCTGCACCGTCGCGCCGCCTGAGCCATAGGCCGAAGGCGGCAGGCCGACGGTCGGGCGTGCGGCGAAACCGGGCCTCGGTGGCGTGAAGCCGGGATTGTTGCCCGGCTTCGGGGGGCGCTTGCTCATGTGACTTCTGATCCTTCGAAAGGGCGGCGCCGGGAGTTTGCCATAGTGCGGTGCAGCGACCAAACACGGGATGTGAGGGCCGAACCAACCCGGCAAGCTCTGCCCATCGGCACGATGGAGCAACCGGTCTGGCATCCAAGCCATTGTTCCCAAAGAGGTTTTATCTGGCCCGGTGTTTGCTCTGACAGGGGTGGCGCATGAGCGCCGGTTTGGGAGAGGCCTTGGGGCTCTGATGACGGATTTCACATCGATCGCCGCGCATCCCGTGCAGGGCAAGCACAACATGGCCTCCGACGCTTTCGACGCGTTGAGGACGACCCGCGCCCGGAACGCCGGCCAGAACGCCACCGAGACCGGCAAACTTACTTTTGGCGATGTGCTCGACACATTGAATCCCCTTCAGCACATCCCTGTCGTTTCGAGCATCTATCGCGAGCTGACGGGCGACACGATCAGCCCCGGCGCCAGGGTCGCGGGCGGCGCGCTTTATGGCGGACCCATCGGCCTCGTCGCATCGGTCTTCGATGCCGCGCTCAAGGCTGTCAGCGGTTCCGACCTCGGCGAACATGCCATTGCGTCCCTGACCGGCGACAAGGAGGCATCGCCCAAGGCCGTCGCCTCGGCTACTCCGGCGGTGGAAGCCGCAGCGCCGCGAGCCGCCAAGGCAGAACCGGCACCTGCCCAACCCGTCAAACTCGCGGAGGCCGCCCCCTCCGTTCCAAAGCCCATGCCGCAATTGAGCCCCGACGCTTTCAACGCGCTGCTGAATTCCTTTGCCGATCCGAAGGCGGCGAAGGCGGCAAATCCGGCTCTTGCCTCCGCGGCGGAGACTGCCGCTGAGAAGACGCCGGCGAAAGCGGTGGAAGCTCCCCGCAAGACAGCCGATCTTTCGAGCGCCATCACGAGCGGTCTCGACCAGCTCGAGGATTTGAAGCGCACGCAGCCCAACATTCCGCTGGCGACATCCTTCGCCGGCACCGAAGCGAACGGGCTCTGACGGAGCGCCGCGATTGGCGACAGGGTTGAAGGCGCAGTAAGCTCCGCGTCATGGATATTCACATCACCGCCCGCCCCGGACATCGGCAAGGCATTCTGCATTTCGGCGGCGAGAGCTTTCCTTGTGCCCTCGGCCGGTCGGGCATCGTCATCGACAAGCGCGAGGGCGACGGCGGAACGCCGGTGGGCAGCTTCGCCCTGCGCGAGCTTTTCTTCAGGCCGGACCGATTGACGAAACCTGCGACAGCGCTTGCCTCGAAGCCCATCGCCCCGGATGACGGCTGGTGCGACGCGCCGGAAGACCTCGCCTATAACCGGCCGGTGAGGCTCCCCTACCCCGCAAGCGCCGAGACATTGTGGCGGGAGGACCATCTCTACGATCTTATCGTGCCGCTCGGTTACAATGACGACCCGGTGAAGCCCGGCGCGGGCAGCGCCATCTTCTTTCATCTAGCCAAGGACGACGGGGACGGGCTCGCCGCAACCGAAGGCTGCGTCGCGTTGCGCCTGACGGACATGCTCCATGTGCTCGCGCGCATCACGCCGGAGACACGCATGACGGTCGAGCTTGCGTCAGCCGCGTGAACCGAAAAGTGCGCTGCCGACCCTGACATGCGTCGCACCGAAGGCGATGGCCGTTTCAAAATCGGCGCTCATGCCCATGGAAAGTTTCGTAAGGCCATTGCGCCGCGCCATCTTGTCGAGCAGCGCGAAATGAAGCGCGGGCTCTTCTTCAACCGGCGGAATGCACATGAGGCCTTCGATCGCGAAGCCATAGACCTCGCGGCACCGCGTGACGAAGCCATCGACCTCGGCAGGAAGGATGCCGGCCTTTTGTGGCTCCTCGCCCGTATTCACCTGAATAAAGAGACGCGGCATGGTGGCGCCCTTGTCGCGCTCCTTCACCAAAGCCTCAGCGAGGCGATCGCGATCAAGCGTATGGAAGACATCGAAAAGGGCGAGCGCGTCCTGAAGCTTGTTGGTCTGCAGGGGCCCGATCAGATGAAGTTCGATGCCCGGCATCGCGGCCTTGAGCGCCGGCCATTTGGCAGCCGCCTCCTGCACACGGTTTTCGCCAAAGACGCGCTGGCCTGCTGCGATGAGCGGCTCGACTTCGGCGGCGCCGAAGGTCTTCGACACGGCGACCAGCGTCACCTCATCGGCCGAACGGCCAGCATCGCGCGCGGCCTTGGCAATCCGCGCCTTGATGGCGGCAAGACGGCCCGCGGGCGTCTCGCCCGGCTCCGCGCTCTGTTGTAGGCTTGGCCCGACCATGGATGCGCCTCACTCATGAAAACCGACCCGAAGCTAGTGCCGCGCCCAATAGCTGGCAAGCGCAAGCTGCCGATCGTCATCCTGATGACGGACGCGGCCCGCGCGCCCGATCCCGTCGAAGCGATAGCCCGCGCGCC
>DAIEIL010000008.1 GCA_027352645.1 Rhodobiaceae bacterium
CGCGCAGGTCGAGCACCTCGATCTCGCGATAGCCAAGTGCGATGAAGCCCTTCTTCTCGAACTCGCGCAAAATGCCGTTGACCGTCTTGCGGGAGAGGCCGGACAATTCCGCCAGTTCGTCCTGCCGGATTGGCAGCGAGACCGTGCCGTCGGTATCGCCCCATGTGGTCGCATAGTTGTACAGGCGCGCGGCGAGGCGGGCGCGGGGGCTGAGACGTGCGCGCTCGGCGATGATCTTGATCGCCCAGGTGAGCTGCTCGGTCGCGAGTTCGGCGAAATGAAGCCATAGCGACGGCTGCTCGCGCGCAATGGCGGCGAGCGCGTGTTGCGGTACGAAGATGACTTCGGATTTTTCACGTGCGATGGCCGTGGCGACGCGATGGCCGCCGAGCACCTGAGCGGCATAGCCGAAAATCGCGCCCGGCCCGGAAATATTCACCGGCACGTTCTCGCCATTGTCGAGCGCGACGAGGGAGGTCACCGATCCGCTCAATACGCCGTAGAGCCCGTGCGCTTCATCCCCCTTGTCATAGAGCCAGCGGCCCGCCTCCACGGTTGAGATCTGGGCATGCTCGATCAACTGGCGGCGAAGCTCCGCCGGGCGCCGGCAAAACCAGGCATTGCGCCCAAAGACTGCGGCGATCCGCTCCTGCGGGCTGGAAGGTCCGGGCATCAGGCCTCTCCAAGATTGTCACCTAAGTAACAATCCTGCTCGTCCGCGGCCCTATTCTCAAGTCCAATGAGGGTGACCTTCTGGGAGGAGGAAGCAATGGCGACACCGGTTGTGAGGAAGCTGACGGCAGGATGCGGCGCGGAAGTGCTGGGCATCGATCTCGCACATCTCAGCAATAGCGAGATGGAACTCGTGCGCCAGGCCTATGTGGACCATGGCGTGATCTTCTTCCGCGATCAGAAGCTGACGCCAGAAGAGCACATTGCCTTCGCGCAGCGCTGGGGCGAGATCGACATCAACAAATTCTTTCCTGCCAATGGGCAATATCCCGAGATTGCCGAGGTGCGGAAGGAAAAGGACCAGAAAACCAATATCGGCGGCGGCTGGCACACCGATCATTCCTATGATCCGACACCTGCCATGGGTTCGATTCTTGTTGCGCGCGAATTGCCGCAAGAAGGCGGCGACACGCTTTTCTCCAACATGTATGCCGCTTATGACGCGCTGTCCGAGGGGCTGAAGCAGACGCTTGCCAATCTCAAATCCGTGCATTCGAACGCGCTCGCCTTCGGTGCGGCGGGCTTCTACAAGAACAGCGATCAGGCGGGTGGCTTCAAGGGCGAGAGCCTCGTCGGCGAAGCGGCGCATCCCGTCGTCATCACGCATCCCTTGAGCGGGCGTAAGGCGCTCTATGTCAATCCGGCCTTCACGACGCATTTCGAAGGCTGGACGCCGCTGGAAAGCAGGCCGCTGCTCGACCTGCTTTATGCGCATGCGGTCCGCCCTGAATTCACCTGCCGGTTCCAGTGGCGGGACGGATCGGTCGCCTTCTGGGACAATCGCGCGACCTGGCATTACGCGGTGAACGACTATCACGGCGAGCGACGTCTGCTGCATCGCATCACGATCGGCGGTTGCGCGCTCAACTGAGTTTGTTTCCTCCTCTTCCGGCTCGTGGCAGACTTGGCGCCATGAGAGAAAGAGCCGGATCAACCGGCTATGGAGGAGGGACACATGGCTGAGGCTGCCACAACAGCATCCATTCACGTCGCGCCGCGGCCGGGCGGCTTCGGCGCCGCGATCACCGGTGTCGATCTCCGCCAGCCGCTCGATGCCGGAGTGTCGGCGGATATTCGCCGCGCCTGGCTCGCCCATCGCGTCGTCTGGTTTCCGGGCCAGCCGCTATCGCTCGACGATCTCGAGCGTTTTACGCTGTCGATGGGAAACTGGGGCCGCACGGATTTCATCAAGCCGCTCGACGGCCATCCGAACGTGCTCGAACTTCGCCGCGAACCCGATGAGCGCTTATCCAATTTTGGCGCAGGCTGGCACTCGGATTATTCTTTCCAGCCGGCGCCACCTGCCGCGACGCTGCTTCTGTCGAAGATCACGCCGCCTGTCGGCGGCGACACGCTGTTCGCCGACATGTATGCGGCCTATGACGATCTCTCCGACGCGATGAAGAAGATGCTCGCGCCGCTCAATGCGGTTCATAGCGCGGCGCTTCCCTATTCGAAGGAAGGCTTCTACGCCAATGAAGGCAAGGCGCGGTCGATGACGATCATTCCGTCGGACGAAGCGAAGAAGACCGAGCTTCATCCCATCGTGCGGACGCATCCGGAGACGGGCCGCAAATGTCTCTACGTCAATCGCGTTTACACGATCGGCATCGAAGGCATGACGAGGGATGAAGGCGAGGCGTTGATCGTCTTCCTCACGAAGCATTCGACGCAGGAGAAGTATGTTTATCGCCACAAGTGGCAGGTCGACATGCTGACCATGTGGGACAATCGCTGTGTCCAGCATTACGCCGATGGCGGCTATGACGGACACCGGCGGCTGATGTATCGCACGACGACGGCGGGCGACAGGCCGCGATAGGTATATCTATTCCTTGCCGATGCTTATGGCATGCATCGCAATGTTGGCTGGGCTGCCTGTATCGATGATGTGCATCGTGAGTTTGCCGGTGGCCTTAATGTGCTGACCGTCCAGGCTTTGGTCGATCTTTCCTTCTTGTGGCAAAAGCTCAATCTGTCTGACATTCGCCATGTCTTCGTTGGGTTCCCCGTCTCCTCCCTTCAGACAAGTGGCGTGATCGAGATTGACGATCAGATAAACGGTCTTTGCGTCGTTGTCTGGATTTTCACCGAAGCCCGGCGGGCCATAGCCGTGCATGACATGTACAACACCAGAAATTGTGCTTGTCGCCGGTTCGTAGAATAGGCACTCGGCTGCGCATGCCGTGCGGCCATTCAGCAGAAGTGCTATTGCGACGGCTACGAAGTGCTTCGGCATGGCGTGGCACCTACCTCGTAAAAAGCAGCAGCAAAATCCCGCCGATCACAAGCAATATCCCGGTGAGCTCGAGCCGCTCCGTATTCTCGCGAAACAGGAAATGCGACGAGGCGAAGGTGAAGACGAGTTCGATCTGCCCGAGCGCGCGAACGTAGGCGGCATTCTCGATGGTCATGGCGGTGAACCAGCCCATCGAGGCCAGCGAGCCTGCGATGCCGACGAGTGAGCTGACCTTCCATGCCCGCGCCGTGCCGACGAGTTGGGACGGTTCGCGCCATGCGAGCCACGCCGTCATGGCGACGGTCTGGATCACGAGCACCACGACGAGCGTGAGGGCGGCGGGCATCAGGAAGTCCGGACGGCCGAGCGAGAGCGAGGCGGCGCGATAGGCGACAGCCGAAATGCCGAAGCCTGCGCCCGAACCGAGGCCCATCAGCGTCGGACGCTCTGCGAAGGAACGAACGAAATTCGCGAAAGTCAGATGCGACTTCGCCATCGAGATCGCAACGACGCCTGCGAGGCTTACAAGGATCGCGGCGACGGCGCCGGAGCTTGGATGATCGCCTAGCACAATGATGCCAAAAAGGGCGGCCTGTACCGTCTCTGTCTTCGAATAGGTCGTGCCCTCGGCGAAGTTCCGATAGGCAAAGAGCGCGACAAGCAGCGCGGTCGCCAGTATCTGTGCGAAACCGCCTATGGCGCAGTAGAGAAGGAACGTCCGGTTCGGCGTCGGGATGTCATACCCGGCGATCGCATGAAGGCCCCAGAAATAAGCGAGCGCGATTGGCAGGCCAAAGGCGAAGCGCACGTAGGTTGCAGCGATGGCAGAGAGGTCGCCTGTCAGCTGCTTCTGCAGCGTCGAACGCATGTTCTGCAGAAAGGCCGCGGCGATGGTGAGGGGGATCCAGAGAGGCATGATGCTTTGCGCGCGCTTTATCGGCGCGCCCACGTCTTCGCTTGCGATGTCCCATAAAGGAAGACGTGGATGGCCGGGTCAAGCCCGGCCATGACGTATTCGGGTCGGGCGTGACTGTGCCGCCTCACATTGATCGCGCCGATCAATCCTCGATTGTCGCGTAAACGAGCTGCTGCATTTGAGGCCGCAGCGGGTAGGTGCTCGACGGCATGAGCTGCGTCATCAGGATGGCCACGAGTTCTTCTTCCGGGTCGATCCAGAAATAGGTCGAGGCGGCACCGCCCCATGAATAGTTGCCGACAGAGCCAATCGACTGTGCTTCCGCGGGGTCGAGGATCACCTGAAAGCCGAGGCCGAAGCCCGCGCCTTCGGCGGCGAGCTCGCCGAAGCTCGACAGGCCCATCTCCTTCATCGTGCGCCCGCCGGGCAGATGGTTGAGGCGCATGAAATCGAGCGTCTTGCGCGAGATGATGCGCGTGCCATCGAGTTCGCCGCCATTGAGGCACATCTGGCAGAAGCGCCAATAGTCCGTCATGGTCGAGACGAGACCGCCGCCACCGGACAGGAAGGGCTTCGCCTTCACATAAGCGCTGGACTCGTCGCTCCGGTCGACGAGGCGCGTTTCACCCGTCTGCGCGTTCTTCTCGTAATTGGCCGTGAAGCGGTGGAGCTTTTCCTTCGGCACGGTGAAGCCCGTATCGACCATGCCGAGCGGCATGAATATTCGCGACTGAAGGAATTCGTCGAGCGGACGACCGGAGAGCACCTCGATCAGATAGCCACAGACATCGGTGGCGACGGAATAGTTCCAGAACTCGCCGGGCGAGAAGAGAAGCGGAATTTCGGCAAGGCGCTCGATCATCTCCTTCAGCGTCATCTTGTCTTTTGCCAGACTGTCGATGCCCGCATGGCGGTAGAGCCGGTCCACCGGGTGCTGGTTCATGAAGTCGTAGGTGAGGCCGGACGTATGCGTGAGTAGATCGCGGATCGTCATCGGCCGCGCCGGTTCCTTCGTCGCCCATGCCGCGTTGGTGCCGCCCGCCCAGACGCGCAGCTTCCTGAATTCGGGGATATAGCGCGAAACCTCGTGGTTGAGCTGAAAGTGCCCCTCCTCGAAGAGCATCATCAACGCGACGCTCGTTATCGGCTTCGACATGGAGTAGATGCGGAAGATCGAGTCACGCTCCATGGGCGCACCCAGGTCGCGGTCGCGTTTGCCGATGCTCTCGAAATGGACAATCTGGCCACGCCGTGAAACGAGCGTCGAAAGGCCTGCGAGCTTGCCCTTGTCCACATAGGAGCCGAAATAATCGGGAATGGCGGCGAGGCGATCCGCATTGAGACCGACATCCTCGGGCCGAGCGAGCTTTGTGGCGATGTTCATAATCAATCCTCCCCGTTTGTTTTTCTTTTGTGGCAGCGTCAGCGGAAGCAGTTCGCGATTTTGCCGAGCCAGCGTCTGACGTTTTCCTTCTCCGTCGTGCCGGGCGCCTTTCCGTTGCGCACGAGAATGAGGTCGATATCGGGCACGATGACTGTGAACTGGCCTTCATAGCCATTGGCCGAAAAGGAGCCTGGCCCGCCGAGTCCAAGCCACCAATGCGCGCCATAGGGGCCGTCGGGCGTCGTCTCCTGCTGCCATGTCGGTGTGCGGGCATAATCGACCCAACCCGGCGGCAGAATGCGCCTTCCGTCCCAGAGCCCGCCGCGCATATAGAGCAGGCCGAAACGGGCAAAGTCGCGCGGCGTCGCGAAGCAGAAGGATGAGCCGATGAAGGTGCCCGCCTTGTCAAATTTCGGACGGGGGCTCTTCATGCCGATCGGATCGAAGAGGCGCGCGCGCATGAATTTTTCGAAATCGGGGCCAAAGGCATCGGCGGCCTGGGCCGCGCAGCGGCTGACGATATTCGTCGTTCCGCTTGCATAGGAATAGAAAGTGCCGGGCTTGTGCGCGAGAGGGAAGGAGGCGGCGAAATGCGCCACGTCTTCCTTGCCCTTGCCCCAGAGCATCTCGACCACGTCGGAGGGACGATCGGGCGAATATTCCTCAATGAAGGCAAGACCGCTCGACATGCGCAGCAGAAGATCGAGCGTGATGGCGCGGCGGGGATCGCCCGGTATCTCGCTCCATTCGCGCACATCGGCAGGCACATGAATGTCGAGTTTGCCCTCGCCGACGAGAATGCCGACCAGCGCCTGCGTGATGCTTTTCGCCTCCGACCATGAGGGGCAAGTGACATCGGGGCCGTGATTTGGCCCGTAACGTTCGTAGACGAGCCGACCCTTGTGGACTGCGACGAAAGCGAAGGTTTCGCCATAGTCGCCGTTCTGATGGGCGAAGGGCGCATCAACCAGCGCATCGAAACGAGCGTGGTCGAGGCTCGCGGGAAGGTCGCCGAGCGGCCATTCCTCGGTAGGCCAGGCTGTGCCGGCAGGCTGTGGGGGAAGCGGCGGCAGGAATGTCATGCGGGGTCCGTCGAATGGCGGTCGGGTTCGCTCAAAACTAACTGCTTTTTGGACATATGGGAAAGGTCCGCCGGATACGGTAACCGTTGTGCTTGGCCGGGAGACCGCTATCCTCATTCTCAATAACAGGATGGGGAGAAAAGAATGGCGTTACCGCGGCTCCAGATCGAAGGCGAATGGTTCGAGGGCGAGGATGGCAGGACGCATATCCTGCGGGGCGTCAATCTCGGTGGCGATTGCAAGGTTCCCTACACGCCGAACGGGCACACGAATATTCCGACGGATTTCTCCGACCATCGCACCGTGTCCTTCATCGGCCGTCCCTTTCCACTCGACGAAGCGGCGGAACATCTTGGCAGGCTGAAGGCGTGGGGCTTCAATTGCATCCGCCTGCTGACGACATGGGAAGCCGTCGAGCATGCGGGGCCCGGCAAATACGATGAGGCCTATCTCGATTATTTCGCCACGCTCTGCCGCATGGCCGACGAGCATGGGCTCTATGTCTTCATCGACTTCCATCAGGATGTATGGAGCCGCATGACGGGCGGCGACGGCGCGCCGGGATGGACCTTCGAGGCGGTGGGACTCGACTTCACGAAGTTCCATGCGGCGGGCGCAGCGCATGTGATGCAATACAAATACGATTTCGCGCGCGGCGGACGGCAGGAAGACCGCTATCCGACCATGACTTGGTCGCAGAATTACCGCTATCCGGCCAACGCGCTGATGTGGACCTTCTTCTTCGCCGGCAAGACGTTCTGTCCCGACTTCATGGTCGATGGCCGCAACGTGCAGGACTTCCTGCAGGATCATTATCTCGGCTCGATGGAGGCCGTGGCGCAGCGCTTGAAGGGCCTGCCGAATGTGCTCGGCTTCGACTCGCTCAACGAGCCGGGCTCCGGCTATGTCGAAAAGCACATGAGCTATCGCCACATCGGCCCGAGCGAGATCGACAAAAGCGGGCCGCAGCCGGGGCTCGCCTGGTCACCGATCGACGGGCTCGCCGTCGCTCGCGGCCTCTCGCGCGACATTCCCAATTTCCGCGTCGACAAGGCGGTGGGAAAGATTGTCCGGGTGGATGACGAGCGGATCAACGCGGGTCAGACTTCGATATGGCTGAAGGGCGCGGAGTGCCCCTTCGAGCGGGCGGGTGCCTATCGCCTCAAGAATGGCGGTGTCGAGGTGCTGGATGAGTTCTTCTTCATGAAGCGCGGCGGGCATGTCGTCTCCATGGAGCATGATTTCATGTCGCCCTTCTTTCACCGCGTGGCGGAGCGCGTCCGCGCGGTCGATCCCGACTGGTTGCTCTTCGCCGAGGTCGATCCATGGCGGCTCGGTCATGGATTTCCAAAGGGAACGCCGCGTGGCACCGTCAATGCGAGCCATTGGTACGATGTGGGCACGCTGGTGACGAAGGAGTTCCGGATTCCCGAAACGCCCGAGAAGATGCAGGCGCGGGAAGATTCCTATACGCGCAATCTCGCCTTCATCAAGAATCTGGGAAGCTCTCTCAATGAAGGTCTCGGCGCGCCGACGCTGATTGGCGAATTCGGCATTCCCTTCGACCTCGACCACGCCGCGGCCTACAAGGCATGGGGGACAGGCGATCATGGATCGGGGCCGTGGCAGGAGCATATCGTCGCGCTCGACCTCATGTACAACGCCATGGATGCGCTGCTCATCTCCTCGACGCAATGGAACTACACCGCGTCGAACCGCAACGATCAGGCGGTGGGCGACGGCTGGAACCAGGAAGACCTTTCCATCTATTCCGCCGATCAGCGCGGATCGTCCAACGATATCAATGGTGGCGGTCGCGCGCTCGAGGGATTTGTCAGGCCCTATGCGCGAACGACTGCGGGCCGTCCGCTGAAGATGAAGTTCAAGCGTGAAACCGGCGCATTCCGTTATGTCTATGAGGCGACGCGCGAGGGCGAGACGGAAATCTTCGTGCCGAGGCTTCAATATCCCAAGGGATTCACGGTCGAAGTCGAAGGTGGGACGGCGGTGCGGGACGACGCCAATCAGCGCCTGCTCGTGCGGGCGGATATGCCAGGCAAGGTGGGCGTCAGCATCGCGCGGATCGGCTAGCCGGTAAGCGCAGCCGAGATCGCGTCGGCTGCGGCGCGCATGGGAGCGAGGTAGCGGCGGGCCGCTTCGACCTCCGTCATGGCTGAGCCGAAATAGCGCATGGTGAGCGCCGCGACGACCTGCTCTCCCTGCATGATCGGGATGGCGAGGCCGGTGGCCGGGTCTCCCGGTACCGGCGCGGTCGAGGCGTAGCCGCGTTTCCGGATGCTTGCGATGAGGCGTGTCACGGCCTTTTCGTCCTTCGCCATTGCGTTTGTCGGTGCATTCGACATGCGCAGAACCGAAAGGATCGTCTGGCGCTCCGTCTCCGGACAAAAGGCGATATAGGCGCGGCCAAGCGCCGAAAAGAGCATCGGCAGGCGCGCATCGAGATAGTTCGGCCCGGTGCCGAGAGGACTTTTATGAAGGGTGCCCGTGCGCACGATCATGGCGTCGCCATCGAAGGTCGCGAGCGCGACGGGCCATTTATGTTCGGCTGTGAGGGCGTGCATGATGGGCCGCGCGACTTCGACGACGCGGTCGGAATGGCGAAAGCCGTCCGACAGGCGCAACACGCGATCGGTGAGGCTATAGCCCGCGCGGCGCGAGACGCGGCGCACATATTTGCCGGCAATCAGGGTGTCCAGCAGGCGAACAAGCGTCGGTTTCGGCAGCGCCGTCCGCTCGTGCAGCCGCTCAAGCGTGGTCACCGTCTCCTCGTTGAGCGTTTCGAGAATGCGCAGCGCCCGGAGGATGGGCTGTATGGGCTCCTTGTCCATGGCGCAATCATAATTCCGTATGGCGGAATTGCAAAACTTTGACCGCGCCGCGGCAGGCTCCGCACGTCTAGTAATGTCCGGTTCCGACCGGGACGCCGACGTGGAGGACGCGGGATGAAAAAGATCGCCTATTGGGGCGGCATGATCGTGCTGGGCATTGCGCTCGGCCTCGGATCAGCACGCATGATGCTGGGGTTTGGCCAGCTCGACGGCGGCTACAGCGTCGGGCCTTGGAAAACAGGCACCGATTTCGGAAGCGCCAATGCCGGCATGTACACAAGGGCGCGTGTCGCGCTTTATGGGCTTCTCGCGCTCGATCGCAAGGAGACGATGTATTACACCGCCACCACTGACGATGCGGGCGCACCGCTCTCCGGCGATTGTACTTATGTGGTGGAGGGCAAGGATTTCGCTGCGCGCTGGTGGAGCGTCACGGCCTACGGACACGACAGCTATCTCATTCCAAACGACGCCAATATCTATTCCTTCGCCAAGACGACGGTGAAGCGCGAGGCGGATGGCCACTACATCGTGCGCGTCTCCGCGGAGCGTCAGGACGGAAACTGGTTGCCACTGCAGCGGGGGCAGATCTTTGACATGACCGCGCGTTTCTACAATCCGGATCCTTCTGTTTCCGCCGCGCCTGCTTCGGCGAAACTCCCAAGCATCAGGAAGGAGAGCTGCAAATGAAGCGCGTCCTGACATTCATCGTCGGCGCCGCAATCGTGGCGGGCGCCGTTCATGTGGCGGCCGTTTGGGCGCTTCCCCGTGTCGTCATGACGAAGGTGATGGCTGCAGTTGCGGGCGATGCCAAGGTGAACAAGTTCATTGAGCAGCCGCTTGCGACGGCGTCGGCACGGCGCGTCGTGCGACCGAGCCCGGATCTCGCCTATTCGATCTGCATTCTCGATCTCTCGAAGGGAGCGGTGCGCGTGCAGGTGCCGCTGACCGAGCCCTATACCTCCGTCGCGCTCTATTCCTCGACGACGGACAATTATTTTGTGCGCAACGATCGCGAGGCAAAGGGCAAGAAGCTCGATGTCGTCATTGTGTCGAAGGGTGGCGATGCGCCCGCGAACGTTCCCGAAGGCGCGGATGTTGTGACAGCGCCGACCGCCAAGGGCCTCGTGCTGGTGCGGCGCGTGGTCGAGAATCCGGAGGCTTTTCCGGCGCTCGACGAAGTACGCAAGAAGGCGACATGCGCTCCCCTTCAGGGATGAGCGCCGGACGGGGCCGCGGTCCGAGGAGGGAGTGCGGCCCCGCTTCGATCAGATGGTGTCGCTGACGGCGAGTGCGAAGGAGTAGACGAGGGCCACTTCCTTCAGTCGTTCGAACCGTCCGGGTGCGCCGCCATGGCCTGCTTCCATGTTGATGCGCAGCAGGGTGAGGTTCCTGTCTGTGCGAAGCGCGCGGAGCCTCGCCGCCCATTTGGCGGGCTCCCAATAGGTGACTCGCGGATCGGTAAGACCGCCCAGTGCGAAGATGTGCGGATAGGCCTGCGCGCGCACATTGTCGTAAGGCGAATAGGAGGCCATGTATCTGTAGGCTTCCTCGTCCTCGATGGGGTTGCCCCATTCGTGCCATTCGGGCGGCGTCAGCGGCAGCGATGCGTCGAGCATGGTTGCCATTACATCGACGAAGGGCACCTCCGCGATGATGCCGTTGAAGAGATCGGGCGCCATGTTGGCAACCGCGCCCATGAGCATACCGCCGGCGCTGCCGCCATGTCCGACAATGCGTCCGCGCGAGGTGAAACCTTCCTTCGCCAGATGTTCGCCCGCCGCGATATAATCGGTAAAGGTGTTGCGCTTCTTCAGCAGCTTGCCGTCGGAATACCAGCGATAGCCTTTTTCCTTGCCGCCGCGAATATGCGCGATGGCATAGACGAAGCCGCGATCGACAAGCGACAGCGCGGTCACCGAGAACGATGCCGGGATGCTGATGCCGTAGGAGCCATAGCCATAGAGAAGGCAGGGCGCGCGGCCGTCGAGCTGCGTCGTCTTGCGGTAGAGCAGCGAGACGGGAACGAGTTCTCCGTCCGGTGCCGTGGCGAAGATCCGGCGCGTCACATAGTCAGCGGGATTATGGCCTGAAGGAACTTCCTGGCGCTTTCGCAGTGTGCGTTCACGGCTCTCCATGTCGTAGTCATAGACTTCGGCGGGCGTCGTCATGGAGTTGTAGGAAAAGCGCGTGCGTGTGGTGTCGTATTCGTAACCGGACGAGAGGTTGAGGTCGTAGGCCTCCTCGTCGAAACTGATTTCGTGTTCAGCGCCGTCGCCGAGGCGGCGGATGACGATGCGGCTCAGACCGTCGCGGCGTTCGAGCCGCGCGTGGTGATCGCGATAGGCGACATGCGAAAGGACGAGTGTGCCGGGACGATGGGGCACGAAGTCGCGCCAGTTTGCGCGTTCAGGCGCGGCAGCGGGTGCTTCCATGAGCTTGAAATCTTCCGCAGCGTCGAGATTGGTGAGGATGAGAAATCGCTCGCGGTCGGCATCGTGCTCGAGGTCATATTCGACGCCGTGCTCGCGTGCGGCGACGAGGCGCGGCGGTGTTTCTGGCGCGTCTGCCGGAATGAGGCGGATTTCGCTTGTCTGATGATCATGCGTGTCGATGAGCAGGAAGCGCCCGCTCTGCGTCTTGCCGACGCCAACATAAAAGCCGTGATCTTCTTCCTCATAGATGAGCGCGTCGTCCGTCGCGGGCGTGCCGACGACGTGGCGGTAGACCTTGAGCGGGCGGTGCTCCTCGTCGACATGCACATAGAGGAAGCTCTTGCCGCTTGCGTCCCAGGCGATGTCGCCGGATGTGTCGGGCACTTCGTCGACGAGGTCTTTTCCGCTCGCGGCATCGCGAATGCGGATCGTGAAATATTCAGAGCCCTTGCGATCTGCCGACCAGGCGACGAGATCATGCGTCGGGGCGTGGTCGACCTCGCCGATGCGGAAATAGGCTTCGCCTTCGGCTTCCTTGTTGCAGTCGAGAAGGACTTGCTCCGCGTCGTCCGGGTTGCGGCGGCAGAAGATCGGATGCTGCGAGCCTTGCGCGTAACGGAGGTAATAGGCGAAGGGCCCATCGGCCGAGGGGACGGATGCGTCCTCCTCCTTGATGCGGCCCTTCATCTCGGCGAAGAGCGTTTCGCGCAGGCTCTCCAGCGGCGCGAGGGCCGCGTCGGTGTAGTCGTTCTCGGCTTCGAGATAGGCGTGGATTTCCGGCGCAAGAACGGCGGGGTCGCGCATCACGTCGCGCCAGCGTTCATCGCGCAGCCAGGCATAGTCGTCCGTGCGGGTGATCCCGTGGTGGGTGTCAGATAGCGGGTGTTTGGCAGCGACGGGGGCAGAGGCAGGGGGCGTGAGGTTCATGCTGCGATACTCTTTGTCATCCCGGCCTTGTATCGGGGCGACATCAATAATTCGGATCAGGGCGCTTCCTGATCGTCGTCGGGTTCGAAGTCGAGCGCGGTGCCGTTCATGCAGAAGCGCAAGCCGGTTGGCCGGGGACCGTCGGGGAAGACGTGGCCGAGATGGGCTTCGCAGGTGGCGCAGCGCGCCTCGATGCGGCGCATTCCGTGGGAAACGTCTTCCTGCTCATCAACCGCGTCCTGCGCGATAGGGGCGAAGAAGCTCGGCCAGCCGGAGCCGCTTTCATATTTCGTTTCGGAGCGAAAAAGGGGCGCGCCGCAGGCGACGCAATGGAAGGTGCCCTTGCGGTGCTCGTCGAGCCAGGGGCCGGTGAAGGCGCGCTCTGTGCCGGACTGCCGCGTCACCTGATATTGCTCGGGCGTCAGTTCTTCGCGCCATTCCGTTTCGCTTTTGACCACCTTGGGGCGGGACTTGTCGGACATGGGAACCTCCGCTGCGGGAAGAATGCCCGCGCCGCACGAAGCGGCGCGGGCGGTATCTCATTCGAAAATGAGGCTGAGCGTCTCGGCGACCATTGCCGGGCGCTCCTGGCCTTCGATTTCCATCGTCACTTCATTGGTGACCTGCCAGCCGCCGGCCTTGGGCTGTGCGTCCTTCAGCTTCACGCGGGCGCGGACCTTGGAGCCGACCGGCACCATCTGGGTGAAGCGCACCGAGTTCGAGCCGTAGTTGATGCCGCGGGTCGCGCTCTTGACGGTGCTGACCATGCCCATGAGGTAGGGCAGCAGTGAAAGCGTCAGATAGCCATGCGCGATGGTGGGCATGCCGAGCTCTTTCTTGGCGCGCTCGGGATCGACATGGATCCACTGGTGGTCGCCGGTCGCGTCGGCGAACTTGTTGATCCGGTCCTGGTCGATCTGGACCCACTCGCTGACGCCGATCTCGTTGCCCTTTTCGGCGATGTAGTCGGCGACGGTATTGAAGGTGCGCATGCGCTGTCTCCCGTTCGAATTATGGGGTATTCCGCAGGGGCGTTAAGTCAGGCCCCGTTGGCGGGTAAACTAGCCGCGCGGGGCCGCGCCGCCAACCGGGAATCGGGGGGCGGCCGGAACGTGGCTCTCAGAAGGAAAGCCGCATGCGGACGCGGCGGTCGTCCTCGGAATCCGAGGTCAGGGCCTCGTTGAGCCAGCCCCATGCCTCGCCTTCCGACACGATCACGATCCTGGAGCGGGGCCAGCCCAGCGCCTCGAAGGCCCTGGCCACATTGGCCGCGCGCTTGCGGGCGAGGCGCACATTGGCCGCCTCGTCGCCCGTTTTGCTCGACTTGCCGAAAAGGCAGATCTGCCCGGCCTGTTTGCCGGTGGCGAGGCCATGGACATATTTGATCCGCTCCTGACCGTCCGGCTTGATGCGGCTCGAATTGGTGTCGAAGTAGACGTAGTAGTCCTGGGTGAAGGCGCGGCCCGCACCGGGATTGTTGCGGCAGCGGCCGCCATAGGTCGAAACCTCGTCGGCCAGGGCAGGAGCGGCGGCGGCGACGGGCGCGAGAAGGGCGAACGAGATGGCAAGACCGGCCGCGGCGCGCGTCAGACGTTCGATGTGC
>DAIEIL010000106.1 GCA_027352645.1 Rhodobiaceae bacterium
ATGGCTGAAAATCCGATCCTGATCGAACGGCCCGTGGTCATCTTCGGCGCGCGCGCGAAGCTCGGCCGTCCGCCGGAAGATGTGCTCGATCTCTTCAGTGGCCTCTGAGGGCGACTGATCTCGCAACCGAGGGGTAGAGGCGCAGCAGCGTCGCCCCGCGCGCGAGATAGAAGATGATGAGCGCCGCCCAGAGCCCGTGATTGCCGTAAGGCGTGGCGAGCAGCCACCAGACGGCGAGGAAGACGCCGAGCGAAAGCGCCATGGCATTGCGCATTTCGACCGATCGCGTCGCCCCGATGAAAATGCCGTCGAGCAGGAAGCACCAGACAGCCGCGAAGGGCGCGGCCGCCGCCCATGGCAGGTAGGTTCGGGCGGCCTCGCGCACCGGAGCCGATGTCGTCAGCGCGTCGATGAGGAGCGGCCCCATCGCGAGCAATCCGAGCGAGAGGGCGAGCGCCGCGCCGCCGGCCCAGAGCGACGAGAGTTTCACGGCCCGGTCGAGCGTCGCGCGGTCGCGTGCGCCGACCGCCTGACCGACGAGTGCTTCCGCCGCAAACCCGAATGCATCGAGCAGAAAGGCCGAGACGGCGATGAACTGCCCGAGCACGGCGTTGGCGGCGAGCAGCACATTGCCGGCGCGCGCGCCCTGCGCTGTGAAGAAGGCGAAGGCGAAGATGAGGCAGAAGGTGCGGATCATGATGTCGCGGTTGACGGCAATCATGCGCCCGAGCTTGTCGGGGTCAAGGAGGCGCGGCCATTCCCAATGCCATCCGACGGTCTTGAGATCGCGGGCCGCAAGTGCCAGGCCGAGCAGAGTGGCTGCGATTTCGGCAATGACGGTGCCTGTCGCGACGCCCTTCACGGCCCAGCCGAATACGGCGACGAAGGTGACGTTGAGCGCGATGTTGACGCTGTTCATGAAGACCTGAAGGACCAGCGCGATATTTGCCTTCTGCCTGCCGATGAACCAGCCGAGGATCGCGAAATTGGCGAGCGTGAACGGCGCGCTCCAGATGCGGATGGCGAAGAAGTCGTGCGCCATGCCCTGAACCTCTGCGCTGCCCTTCAGCAGCGCGAAGGCAGCAAGCCCGATCGGCCATTGCAGCAGGATGAGCGAAAGTCCGATTGCGACGGCGACCAGAAGCGCGCGGCCGAGATTGGCGCTGACTTCATGCGCGTTCTTCGCGCCGAGCGCCTGGGCGGTGAGCCCTGTGGTTCCCATGCGCAGGAAGCCGAAACCCCAATAGACGAAATTGAAGATCGTGCCGCCAAGCGCGATGGCGCCGAGTGCGGCGGGATTGGGAATGCGACCTATGACCGCCATGTCGGCAATGCCGAGAAGCGGCGTCGAGATGTTGGAGAGAACGATCGGCCCCGCCAGCCGCAGGATACGCTCATGGGTAATGCGCTGCGGCGGCGGGGTTTCGTCCGTCGTCATCAGGACTCGGCTTCCTCGCCGGTCTTGAGCAGGAAATGCCCATGCGTCGTCGCGATGGGCTTCGAGCGGTCTTCTTGCCACGCTTCGGCATGTACGGTGGCGACGCGGCGGCCCTGTTTGGTGATATGCGCGCGGGCGTAAGTGTCGATCGGCTTGCCGGAGCGCAGATAGTCCACGGTGAGGCCGATGGGCTTGGGGATCGCCGCGCTTCCCGTTTCATAGGCGAGCTGGATGATCGCCGTCATTTCGAGGAATGCGCCGATCACGCCGCCATGAAGCGCCGGCAGCAGTGGATTGCCGATGAGCTTCTGGTCGAATTTCATCACGGTGGTGATTTCATTGCCCTTCTGGTCGACGCTGATGCCGAGGAAGCGGGCATAGGGAATGCCTTCGATGAAGGCGTTGAGGTCGCGCGGCGTCTTTGTGTCGCTCATGGCTCAGCCCTCTTTCTTCTGCTTTGCCATGAAGGCTTTGGCGGCGGCGACGCCGGTCGGCACGGTGCGGTTGGCGCCGATCATGAATGTGCCGACGCAGGAGGCGATCGGGTCGTTTATGTCTGTGTGGTAAGCGGTGCCGCGCACGAAGGCGATGTTGCGTGTCGTCTTGTAGCAATGCGCATGGGTCGTCAGCGCAAGGCCCGGCGTCGCGGGCTTCATGTAGTCGATGCGGAGGTCGAGCGTCGCGATGGCCTGCGGCTCGTCCATGGCGAGTTGCACCGCCATGCCGCATGTGTTGTCGAGCACGGTGGTGATTACGCCGCCGTGAATGACGCCGGTCTCGGCATTGCCGATGAACCTCTCGTCATAGGGCACGCGGAGCCAGGCCTGGGCGGGCGCGGCATTGACGATCTCGACACCGAGCGCGCGCATATGCGGGACATGCTGAATGAGCATCTCCTTAAGCGCCATCATCGTCTCTGGCGTCATTTTGAATTCGGCAGCCATGTACTTCCCGGAACTACGTCAAAAATTGGGGGTGGCGCGAGTCTACCGTTCACACGGCTCATTGACGATGCTCAATCGCGAGCGGCGCGGCTACGTTTCTGTTCGCACTCGCCGCGACCATCGGGGAATCGAAGCCCCGATTTGCGGTCCTGCGGCGCTCCCGTCGCGTCGAGACACGCCATTTCCGTCGCGTATCCGCCATCTATTCCGACAAGTCATTGAATTGGAAGGGGTTTTCTTCAAGGTGACACTTGTTCAAATTGACCTTGCGGCGCTTTCGTCTAGATTAGGGAGAAAGAGGAATCGGCGCGCTTCCGCGCCCATAGGAGAGATGATGGCTGCGTCTGCCTGTACGAGGGCACTGGTTTGCTCATGACCGACCTGAAGGAGAAGGCGCTTCCGGGCGGGCAGGGCGGAGCGTTCATGCATTCTGTGAAACCCATCGGCAAGCGCGAGCAGACCAAGCTCAACAACCGCGAGTCCATATTGAATGCGGCCCGCGAGGTTTTTGCCGAACTTGGCTACGGCGCGACGACGGTTCGCGACATCATCCGCAAGACCGGCCTCGCGTCCGGCACCTTCTATAACTACTACAAGAGCAAGGAAGAGGTCTTCGAGGCCCTGATGGATGACGGCATGCGCCGTATCCGTCCGCGCCTGAAGGCGGATCGCATCCGCTCGCGCAATTTCGAGGAATTTATCCGCAACGCCTATCGCACCTATTTCGACTATCTCGCGTCCGATCGCATGACCTTTCAGATCATGAGGCGCAATCCCGCCGCGCTTCGCGTGCGCATGGATACGCCGGAGATGATCGCCGGCTTCGAGGAAATCCGCGAATATATCGAAGAGGATATTCGCGACGGCAATGTGCCGCCGGTCGATTCCGAATATCTGATGGCCGCCGTTGTCGGCATCGCCATGGAGATCGGCGACCGCATGATCAAGCGGCCCGAGCTTGAGGCGAAGGAAGCTGCGGATTTCGCGACCACGCTTGTCCTGCATGGCTTCCATGCCTTGCCCGTCAAGACCGATACGCAGCAGAAATAGACTTTTGGCTAAGGGGAGGGGCTGGTGAGCATCCAGAAGCTGATCGTGCGGACCTTGCTGAAGCTGCCCGATGGCGCGCTCGTCGCCATGGCAGGCGGCAAGCCGCTGACGATAGACGGCCGCACGCTCGACGCGCGCGCGCAGTTTCTTGCGGTGCAAGGCGCCAAGGCTCCTTCGATCACGACGCTCGATCCCGTCACTGCCCGTGCCGCGACGGCGCAGGGCCTGAAGCTTCTCGATGGAACGCGCAGCGCGCAGGTCCTCGTCGAAAGCGTCACCGTGCCCGGTCCCGCAGGGCCGCTCGGCGCGCGTCTCTATACGCCGCGCAATGCGGGCGGGCCACTTCCTGGCCTCGTCTTCTATCACTTTGGCGGTTGCGTCATCGGCGACCTCGATACCTGCGACACCTTCTGCTCGATGCTTGCCGAGATCGGCGAATGCGTGGTGCTTTCGGTCGATTATCGGCTCGCGCCGGAGCATAAATTCCCGGCAGCCGTCGACGACGCACTCGCGGCCTATCGTTACGCTCGCGACAATGCCGAGAAGCTCGGCATGACGCGGCGCATCGCGGTCGGCGGCGACAGTGCGGGCGGCTATCTCTCCGCGGTCGTCGCGCAGGAGACGAACCGCACGGGCGAGGAAGAGCCTGCGTTGCAGCTTCTCATCTATCCGGTGACGGATATGGAGTGGCAGGGCGGCTCCTGGGATAGCTGCGCGAATGTCTATCCGCTGACGCGCGAGATCATGGAGTGGTTCATCGGCCACTACGTGAACGATCGCAGCGATGCGAAGAACCCCCTGGCATCTCCGCTCAAATCGGGCGACCTCGAAGACCTCTGCCCGGCCATCGTGATCACGGCGGGCTTCGATGTGCTGCGCGATCAGGGCATCGCCTATACGCAGGCGCTGCGGGAAGCCGACGTCAACACGACCTATCGCTGCTACGACAACCTCTGTCATGCCTTCACGGCGATGACGGGCGCCGTGCCGGCCGCGAAGCGGGCCTGCGAGGAGATTGCGCGCGACGTGCGGCGCATTCTCCACGCCTGATCGGGCTTCAACCGCGCAGGAAGTCGATCAAGGCCGCGTTGACGAGCGCCGGCTCTTCATGATGCACCCAATGCGTCGCGCGTTCGACAAAGAGCGAGCGGCCATTCTCGCATAGCGCCAGGCTCGCCTCGCCGCCGCTCTTCTCGCCGAAGCGATCCTCGACGCCCCAGATCAGGAGCAGCGGCGTCTTGATCCAGGGCAGCGCCTCCGGCATCCGCTTCTTCAGAAGGGCGCGATACCAGTTGACCGCGGCGGTCAGTGCGCCGGGCTGCGACCACGCCCTGCGATATTCCTTGAAATCACTATCGCGAAACGTGCCGGGGCGGCTCGATTGCACCAGCCCATCGGCAAGGCCCCTGAAATTCCGCGCCCTCATCATTGCCTCGGGAAGCCAGGGCAGACGGAACATCTGGACATACCAGCTCTTGCGCTTCTGCTTCTTGTCTTCGCGCATCGCCTTGAGCCAGAGAACGGGGTGCGGCGCATTGATGACGACGACGCGTTCGAGACGATCGGGCATGGTCGTCGCGAGCCACCAGGCGACCGAGGCGCCCCAGTCGTGGCCGACGAGCTTCAGCCGGGCAATGCCGAAGTGATCGGCGAGCGCGGCGACATCGGCCGCCAGTTCATCGAGGTCGTAGGCGGCCACGCCCCTTGGCTTGCCGCTCAGATTGTAGCCGCGCTGGTCTGGCGCGATGACGCGAAAGCCCGCCGCGGCCAGCGCCGGAATCTGGGCGCGCCATCCGGCCCAGAACTCAGGAAAACCGTGAAGCAGAAAGACCGGCGGCGCATCGGGGGCGCCAGCTTCCGCATAATGAATATCGATGCCGTTGACCTGCGCACGACCGAACCGGATATCGTCCATGAGTGTTCCTCCGGGCGCATAATGTTCCACCAAGTTACAGGGGCCGCAATCCCATCGTTGGTGCTTGCGTTCGTGGCGAAGGCCATGTTAATTCCCTCGCATCCTTAGGGGAGTAGTCGCCCTCCATTGAGAGAGGGGCGCGCATCAACAAACTTGATCTTCGGATCATGGTGCGCGCGGCAGGTGCGGAACCGCACCGCTTGACGAGACCTTTGGCTTGAGACGTGTCCCCTGCCGGGCGACGCGTTTCTCAGGTCATTGGTCCAACACGCCCGGCCGGAAGTTCCTGATATGGAAGCCTTCTTTCTCTCGCTTTCTGCCGTTGCCATTGCTGAAATCGGTGACAAGACCCAGCTCCTCTCGCTGGTTCTCGCGACGCGCTTCAGAAAGCCCCTGCCCATCATTGCCGGCATCTTCGTCGCGACGATTCTCAACCACGCGCTCGCCGCGGAGGTCGGCATTCTCGTTGCGAAATGGCTGACGCAGCAGGTTCTTCAATGGGTGCTTGGCGTTTCCTTCGTTGCTGGCGGCGTGTGGATGCTTATTCCCGACAAGGAAGGCGAAGTGCCGGGCGGCGTGTCGCGCTTCGGTCCCTTCGTCACCACGGCCGTTGCCTTCTTCCTTGCTGAGATGGGCGACAAGACACAGTTCGCGACCATCGGCCTTGCCGCGCGCTTCAACGCTCTCTTTACCGTCGCGGCCGGCACAACGATCGGCATGATGCTGGCGAATGTGCCCGTCGTCGTGCTCGGTGACGCGGCGGCAAAGGCGCTTCCGCTGGCGCTGGTGCGCGGGATCGCGGCGGCGATCTTCTTTGCCCTCGGTCTCGTCACGATCCTCGAGGCCTTGGGCATCGTTTGATTTGGGCTGGGCTATGCACCATGCTCGCCCCAAAGAAACTTGAATTCGGGGAGATGAAAATGCGCAGCATGCGTGTGCATGAGCTGTCGGAGGATATTTCCGTCCTCCGCATGGACGAGGTTACCCTGCCGCCGCCCGGGCCCGGCGAGGTGCGGCTCCGCCTCAAGGCCTGTTCGGTGAATTTTCCCGACATTCTGATGGTGCAGGGAAAGTATCAGTTCAAACCCGAGCTTCCCTTCGCGCCGGGCATGGAAGGCGCGGGCGTCGTCGCCGAAGTGGGTCCGGGCGTCACCTCGCTCAAGGTCGGCGATGCGGTCGTGGCTGGCCTGCGGATCGGCGGCTTTGCGGAGGAGGCAATCGCATCGGCGGAGGCCTGCCGTCCGATTCCGAAGGGCATGGATTTCATTCATGCCGCAGCCTATCCGGCGGCCTATCTCACGGCCTATGTGGCGCTCGTCATTCGCGGCAATCTCAAGGCGGGCGAGACGCTTCTCGTGCACGGAAGCACTGGCGGCGTCGGCATGGCAGCGGTGGACATCGGCAAGCTCTGGGGAGCCACAGTCATCGCGACGTCAGCGTCGGATGAGAAACTCGAGGCGGTGAAGGCGCGCGGGGCCGATCATGTACTCAATGTGACAAAGGGCTTCCGCGAAGAGGTGAAGGCGCTTACCGGAGGCCGGGGCGCCGATGTCGTTTACGATCCCGTGGGTGGGGATGTTTTCGATGAAAGCGTGCGCTGCATCGCCTGGAACGGACGTCTGCTCGTCATCGGCTTCACGAGCGGCCGCATTCCGAACATTTCGGTCAACATGCCACTCATCAAAGGCTTTTCCGTCATCGGCGTGCGCGCGGGCGAATATGGCCGCCGCGATCCCGAAGCCGGTCGCTGCAACATCGAGGCGGTGGACAGGCTTGCGGCGGAGGGCAAGATCGTCCCCTATGTCTGCGCGACATTCCCGCTTGAGCGTGCTGTTGACGCGATGCGCTTGCTGCAGGA
This sequence comes from Rhodobiaceae bacterium, assembly GCA_027352645.1. Taxonomy (GTDB): domain Bacteria; phylum Pseudomonadota; class Alphaproteobacteria; order Parvibaculales; family Parvibaculaceae; genus Parvibaculum. Next base: position 7,206 of record DAIEIL010000106.1, read on the forward strand.
ACGGAAGGCCGTGGGAAAAGTCGTTATAACGATGGACTAGAGGCTCGGGGGACGGCAGGAGGAAAGATGACGCGCGTTCCAATGGCGGCGGCTGTTCTTGTGGCCGGACTCCTGCTCTTCGCCTGCTCGAAGCGCGAAGGGCTCGTCGTCGGCGGCGACAAGGTGGGCCCGGTCAGCGTCGAGACCGCGTTCGACGTCGCCACCATCGCCGGACTCTTTCCGGAGTTCAAGGTGAGCGCTGGCCTGTCGTCCGCCCTGGAGCCGGGCGCGCATGTCATCCGCGTCGTAGATAATGGCAAGACGGTGCTTGAGCTTTATCCGACCGGCGACGGATCCCGCGTCGCCAGCGTGCTGATACTGAGCAACATTGTGCGAGACGAAAACGGCGTCCATCTCGGCTCGACCTATCGCGACATATTCCCACCGTCAAAGCCGTCCGGCTGCATGGCAGGCGCCATGGAGAAGCGGGGCCGCATCTATTGTCCGCAGCCCAATTCAAACCGTATCATCTACGAATTGCAGGGTGTGCCGCCCGCACCCGACGGGCAGGTGCCGCCGCCGGAAGTTCTGGCGGACTGGCGTGTAACCGCCATGCTATGGGATGGCGACGACGCGGCCATCAACTGAAACTGCAATCAATCCGGTCTCAAGAGGACATCATGTTATCGAAGCGTATCTTGTCGTGCCTTGTCGCGGTTGCCGCGACGGCGTTCGCCGCGACGGCTGCACTGGCGGGCCAGCCGCTCGAGTCCTATGTCGTGCGCGATGCGGGCGTCGGTCCGCTCGACAGCAAGGTGCCTTTCGACCAGGCGGCGCTTGCGAAGATATTGCCGCAGGGCGTGACCTTCCAACCGCAGATAGTCGAGCTCGAAGGCGCCGCGCCTTACACCGTGCTGCGCATCTCGAAGGGCAAGGAGCTTCTGCTGGAACTCGAATCCAATGGGGACCGCAAGAAGCCGCGCGTCACCGGCGTCACCGTCTTCACGCCGCGTATTGCCGATGCGCGCGGCGCCCGCGTCAAGGCCAGCCTGAACTCGCTCTATCACTATGGCGAAAAGCCCGACTGCATTCCGGGCGCGGGGCGCTATACGGGCCGCATTTTCTGCACCGTGCCGAAGCTCGATCATGTGATCTATATCTTCGGCGGAAAAAAGCCGGCAGAGGCTGGCATCCTGCCTCCGCCGGCTGAAATTGCGAAATGGCGGTTGATCGCGATCATGTGGAGCGCGACCTGAGCGAAGGTCAGACGCTGCGCTGCGCCTTGTCCTTTTCGTTCGCGCTGCGGATCATGTCGCGCATATTGTCCCACTCTTCCTCGGAGAGTTTCGACAGGCGCGAGAAGTTGCCGCCGCCCGCCTGATAAGACCCGCCGTCGATCGCGATGCACTGGCCGGTGAGATATTCGCAGCCATCGGCCATGAGGAAGGTGGCGAGGTTCTTCAACTCGTCCATCTTGCCGACGCGGCCCATGGGAATGCCTTCGCGCGATGTGTCGCCTTCGAGCGACTGGCCGGGGCTCAGACGCTCCCAGGCGCCCTTCGTCGGGAAAGGTCCGGGCGCGATCGAATTGAGACGAATGCCATATTGTCCCCACTCGGCGGCGAGCGATTGCGTCATGATGTTGATGCCCGCCTTGGACATGGCGGAGGGCACGGTGAACGGACCGCCGTTCCACACCCATGTCGTCAGTATCGAGATGACGCTGCCCTTGTTGCCGCCTTCGATCCAGCGCCTGCCGCAGGCATGGGTCACGTAGAACGAGCCGTGGAACACGATGCCCGCGATGGCGTCGAAGCCCTTGGGCGAAAGATCCTTGGTCGGGCTGATGAAATTGCCGGCGGCATTGTTGACGAGGCCGGTGAGCGGGCCGCCATCGGCCCAGATCTCGCCGATCATTTCGTCGACCGCGCCCGCGACGCGGATGTCGACGCCATATGTCTTTACCGAGCCGCCGTGCTTGTCCATCAGCTCTTTGGCCGTGTCGTCGAGAACGTGCTTGCGGCGGCCGCAGATATAAACTTCGGCGCCGAGGCGCAGATAATCCTCGGCCATCTCCTTGCCGAGGCCCGTGCCGCCGCCCGTCACCAGGATGCGCTTGCCCTTGAGCAATCCGTCGCGAAACATCGAAACCATCTGGTCCTCCCATTGTTGTTGGGCGAGAGGATAACAGGCCGTTTTGCCGCGCCCATCACTTTTGCGCGAGGCTTGCGGCTTCAGACGGCGGAGTATCGGATGCCGCTACGTCACTTCTTTTCGATGAGATAGGTCCAGAGGCGCACGACGAGCCAGATCGGCACGACGACGACTGCGCCGAGCGCGAAATATTTCACCGACCAGTCGATGGCGTCGAAGCCCATGTGCCAGATGCGGACCACCGTATCGAGGAAGTCGTACCAAAGGTCGATGGGCTTTATGCCGAAAAAGGCGAGGAGCAGGCCGACGACGACGGAGGCCGCCGCGAGCTTGATCAGGGTCGGGAGAATGGGGCCGCCAAAGAGCCGTTCCATGAATAAACTCCTCAAGCCCCCAAAGGGGCGCGTCTGCAAGCTACCCCATAAGGCCGGGGAAGAAATAGCGCAAAACGATGCCGGGACGAGCGTGTTAGGTCAGGCGCTGGCTGCGCCGGGCTCATCGCCGCGGATCATATGGGGCAATGTCGGCGCGGCGATGCCGCAGGCGTCGAGACGGGCTCGCACCTGACGCAGCAAGTCGAACTTGACGTTCTCCATGTCGCCGGAGGCCGTCCATATCCTGAGCAGCAGGTCGATGGAAATATCGCTAAGCGCCGAAACCGCGACGAGCGGCTCCGGCGTCGTCAGAATGCGCGCATCCGCCTTGACGACGGCTTTGATCTCCTCGATCGCCTTCAGCGGTTCAGCGCCGTAATTGATGCGGAAGGTGATCTCGGTCCGCCGCGTCGGATGGTAGCTGTAATTCCTGACGGCCTGTCCCCAGACGTTGCTGTTGGGAATGATGATCTGCACGTTGTCGGCTGTGGCAAGCTCGGTGGTGAAAAGGGTGAGCTGTTTTACCGTGCCCGCGATGCCGCCGACCTCGACATAATTGCCGGCGCGAAAGGGGCGGAAGAAGAGCAGCATCACGCCTGCGGCAACGTTCGACAGCGTGCCCTGAAGCGCGAGGCCGACCGCGAGGCCGGCGGCGCCGAGAAGGGCGATGAAGCTCGTCGTCTGGACGCCGAATTGGGCCAGCACGGCGAGGATCGTGAAAATCATCACCACATAGGAAGCGACGCTGCCGAAGAAGCCCTGGAGCATCGCGTCGCCGTTGGGCGCGCGGCCGATCAGGAAGGTTACGCCATGCCGCGCCTTGCCCGAGAGCCAATAGCCAAGGATGAGGATGACCGCCGCCCCGAAGAGGCTGAGCCCGCGGTCGACGACGAGCGGCAGGATCAGGTCAAGATTATGTTGAATGCTTGCGGGCAGCCATTCCATCATTCGGGTTCCGTCATGCGCGTTTCTCTCCCCCGCGGCACTTTACCCTTGTTTGTCGCCGGGAGGGAATGATGCGCATGACGCTCCGGCCGTGGTAACGAATGGAAATGTCGAAACCGGCAAGCCGAAAGATGGCGGCGCCTGCCACGGCGAAGAACGGGCTGCCCGCCCGCTTCGCCGACTGGTTCGCCACGCGCGGCTGGAGCCCGCGCGCGCATCAGCTCGCGCTGCTGGACCTCGCGCAGGCCGGCCGTTCCGCGCTCCTCATCGCGCCGACCGGCGCGGGCAAGACACTTGCCGGATTTCTGCCGAGCCTTGTCGAGTTGAGCGGGCGCGCGGAGCGCAAGGCTCGCCTCCACACGCTCTATATCTCGCCGCTGAAGGCGCTGGCCGTCGATGTGAAGCGCAATCTCGAAACGCCGGTGGCGGAGATGGGGCTCGATATTTCCATCGAGACGCGCACCGGAGATACGCCCACCAATAGACGTCAGCGTCAGCGCCGCGAACCGCCCGACATTCTGATGACGACGCCGGAGCAGCTGGCGTTGCTTCTGTCCTATCCCGACGCGCCGTCCTTCTTCGCCAATCTCTCCTGCGTGGTGCTGGACGAACTTCATGCGCTGGCGAACTCCAAGCGCGGCGATCTTCTCGCGCTGGGCCTCGCGCGGCTTGGTGTCCTTGCGCCGAAGCTCCGCCGCGTCGGCCTCTCGGCGACAGTGGCCGAGCCCGAAGAACTGCGCCGCTATCTGATGCCGCAGCCGGTGGGTGGCGAGGCGTTGAGCGAGGTCGTGGTTGCGCCGCCGGGCGCCAGACCCGAGATCAGCATCCTCGTTCCCGAAGGGCCGGAGACGAAGGATGACGATGAGGCGCGCATTCCCTGGTCGGGCCATTCGGCGCGCCACGCCTTGCCGTTGGTCTATGACGCGATCAAGCGCAACAAGATGACGCTCGTTTTCGTCAATACGCGCAGCCAGGCGGAATTTGTCTTCCAGTCGCTCTGGCACCTGAACGAGGACGGCCTCGCCATCGCGCTCCACCACGGATCGCTCGCGGCCGAGCAGCGCCGCAAGGTGGAAGCGGCCATGGCGGCGGGCACGCTCCGCGCCGTCGTCTGCACCTCGACGCTCGATCTCGGCATCGACTGGGGCGAGGTTGATCTCGTCATTTGCGTCGGCGCGCCGAAAGGCGCGAGCCGTCTCGCGCAGCGTATAGGCCGTGCGAACCACCGTCTCGATGAGCCCTCGCGCGCGCTGCTCGTGCCAGCGAACCGTTTCGAAGTGCTCGAATGCGAAGCGGCCCGCGCCGCCACCGTCGAAGGTGCGCAGGATGCGCGGATCAGCCGCGACGGCGCGCTCGACGTGCTGGCGCAGCATGTTCTGGGCCGCGCCTGCTCCGAACCCTTCATGCCCGACGCGCTTTTCGACGAGGTTTGCGCCGCCGCGCCTTATCGTCATCTCGATCGCGAGAGCTTCGACCGCGTGGTCGATTTCGTCGCGACCGGTGGCTATGCGCTGAAAACCTATGATCGCTATGCGCGCCTGCGGCCCAATTCCCCATTGACGGGCGACATGCGCCTCAGGCCTTCCTCCCCCAAGGTCATGCAGCAATATCGCATGAATGTCGGCACCATTGTCG
>DAIEIL010000120.1 GCA_027352645.1 Rhodobiaceae bacterium
TCTTGATGACGATGTCGCCTGCGCCGTCGACATCCGGTGAAAGAGCGAAAGGCGAGAGCATGATCTGCGCGGCGCCCTTCACTTTTCGTCCTATGAGATCGCCAAAGGGGGCGAGGTCGCCAAGAGCGGCTTCGGCCGTGCCCTTTGCGCTGCTTCCGTCGAGAGAGGCATCGCCCGACAGCACGAGTTTACCGGGCGGCGAAGCGATGGTGGCTTCCTTCACATGGGCAAGGTTCGATGCGCGGTCGATCTCTGCGGCAATGCGCCATTCGATGGCGGCAAGCGCGGCGTTGCCCGGCTTGCCCGCGAAGCGGTCGAGGCCGGACAGCGTTCCTTCGGTGGAAAGTTCATGCGGTGTGGCGGCCAGCACATCGCTCATGCGCAGGCTGCCGGCAAGCGCGAAGGGGGCGGCGTCGAGACGCAGGTCTTTCAGCGTGAGCGTGTCGTCGGAATCGAGGGTGATATTGCTCGCGAGCTCGACGCGCCGCGCGCCCCCGAGATCGGCAAGCGCAGTCGAAACGAGATTGCCTTCGGCGCTCAGGGTCGCGGCTAAGGCGAGAGTCTGGTTCCAGCCGCCTTGCGCGTTGGCGGACAGCATCAGCGCGTGCCCCGCATCGAGTTTCGCTTCGCCCATCACCTTTCCGTTGTCGTTCTGCGCCCGGGCCGTCAGAGTCACATGCTCGGCGCCTGCGATATGCCCGAGCGTGGCGACGAGGCCGGGCCTGGCCAGGCTGCCATCCTCGACAAAGACAGTCGCGTCGAGTCCCTGGGTGCGGCGGTCGAAAAAGACGCTCGCGTCGATCTTTCCCGGCACGCGGTCGGTGCGCTGCGCGGCAAGCGTCAGGGAGAGGCGGTTCGCACTGAAGCCGAGCTGCGCGGTCGCATCGAGTTGCGCCAGCATGCCCTTTTCCGCGATGCCGGTGAGCCGCTTGCCGAGCGTCAGCCGCTCAACCTTCGCCGCATCAATGCGGATCGCGAGAGGAAGAACCGGCAGGCCGAAGCCGCTCGATGCGGAAGGCGTATCGCTGACCGGCGCGCGCGAAATGCCGAGAGCGACGGTCGAGAGATTCTCGACATGGAACGTGCCGACGAGAAGCGAGGATGGATGCCAGTCGAGCTTTCCCTCGTCGAGCGAGAGCCAGATGCCCTTGGCGTCGCTGACGGTCAGCTTGCGAATTTCAAGGTGCTGGGGCCATGTGCCGCCGAGTTCGCCGATTTCGACCTTCGTGCCGCCCTGATTGATGGTGCCGAGCGCAAGCGCAAGAAGCCGCTCGCGCACCTCCGGCACCTGCAGAACGACGAGCGCGATCGCGACAATGGCAAGCAGCGACGCGACGAGGCCAAGAGCGATGGCGCCGATAGCGCGGACGAGGCCGGTCGTATGGCTGAGATTGGGCGATTGCGCGCGCGCCATCAGAAAGCCTGCCCGAGCGAGAAATAAAGCTGGAAGGAATCGTCGATTCCGGGCCGCTTGTTCAGCGGTATGCCGATATCGGCCCTGATCGGGCCGACGATCGTGTAGTAGCGAACGCCGATACCGGTGCCGAGCCGCAATTGTTCGCTGAATTTCGGTGTCGCAGTGGACCAGGCATTACCCGCATCGAGAAAGGCGACGAGGCCGATGTCGTTGCTGACGCGATAGCGCGTCTCGGCGCTTGCCTCGAAGACGGAGCGCGCGCCGAGCGGATCCTTGTTGGCGTCGAGCGGGCCGACGAGCTGATAGCCGTAGCCGCGAATGGAGCTGCCTCCGCCCGCATAAAAGCGGATCGAGCCCGGCACGTCGCCGGTCTGCTGCGCGAGCATGGAGCCGTAGCGGGCGCGCAGCGCGAGCGTGAATTTGCGGCTGAAGCTCAAATAGGTCGAGCCCGTTGCTTCGAGCTTGACGAAAGTCGTCGCCGCGCCGTCCGCGCTGCCGCCATAGGGGGTCAGCGCAAGTCCCAGCCGCACGCCTTCCGTCGGATCAAGCAGGTTGTCGCTGCCGTCATAACGCCCGGTGACCGGAATGCCGAAGAGCTCATAGGCGTGATAGCCGGTGCTGTCGGTCGTGCGCTCGATTTCGAAAGAGAGACCGGCGCTCACGTCGAGATTTTCGCGCAGCTTCCGCGCGAGGCCTGCCGCCGTCTTCACGCGGTTCTCGTGATAGGCGTCGGTGATCTCATGCGCGACTTCGAAATCCGCGAGCAGCGTCTGGTCGTCGCGCAGGAAGTGCGGCTTGTTGAAATGCGCGCCGAGAAGCTGCAACTGCTGCGCGACGGTGAGATCAAGATGGAGCTTCTCGGCCGCGCCGAAGAAATTGCGATGCTCCCAGAAGGTGGTGACACCTGCGCCCTGGTCCGACGACCAGCGCGCGCCGACACCGACGGAACGATGCGGGCGCTCGGTGAGCGTCAGCTTTTGCGGCACGGTGTCGTCGGGCGTATCGACCGAGTCGAGCGTCACGCGGTCGAAGAGGCCTGTCTTTCTGAGCGCCGATACCGTCGCGTCGGCCTTGCTGCGGTTGTAAGTGTCGCCCGGTTTGAAGGTTGCGAGCGAGCGCACATAGTCGTCCTTCGTCCGGCCTTCATTCGAGATGGTGAGATCGCCGAAGCGCTCGGGCGGTCCCGCCTTGATCGTCAGCGTGACATCGGCCTTATGGGCGGTGAGATCGACGATAACCTTTCGCTCGGCGAGCGTCGGGCGCGGATGGCCGTGATTTTCGAGAAAGCTCATGGCGGCGGCGGTGAGGTCGACGACGCGCTGGGCCCGTGCCGTGCGGTCGGCCTTCAGCCCGAGCGTTGATCCGTCCCGCGGCAGCGACGAGAGGTCCGATGGGCTGTCGGCATAGTGGATGATGAAGCTTCGGATCGTGGTGCGGGGGCCGGGCGTCACCCTGAAGGCGACGTCGAAGCGGCCGCCCTGAGCTTCCTCGATGACGACATCGACGCGGCCATTGTAATAAGCCTCCGACCGCAAAACGTCGTTGAGCCTTGCGGCGTCCTCGGTGGCGCGGCGGCGCAGCAGGCCGAGCGTGGCAGGCGAGGGGGCTCTGCCCTTGCCGAGCTGGATATTGTCTGCAAGAAGGCTGCGCAGATCGTCGGGGATATTGGTTCCCTCGACGCGTGTCGCAAAGGCGAGCGTGGAAGGCGATTTCGCCGGGGCGTTGGTCTGCGGCTCCTGAGGGGCCGCGCGCAGCGGCGAAAAGAGGGAGACGGCGGCAAGGCAGGAGAGGAGCGCGATGCCCGCGGCGGGCGCGAGTTCATGCTTCAGCGCGGCCAGCACCGCCCGCAGCCGTTGGCCCCTACTCCGTAGCGGGTGCTGGTCGGGTCCGGATTTGAGCCGGGCGGCGGTTGCGTAAACAAAACGTCCCCGCCAGCGTCCGAGGACGTGCAATTCTGATCGACGCATGAGGCGATCATACAAGGATTGGACGCCTTCCGAAGCTGTCTTGACCTGTTTAATGACCAGCATTAGTGTGGGAGATATGCAGCAGAAAGAAACCATCAGGCGCGGCGACACGCGCGAAAGGCTTATCCTCGCCGCGGAGACGCTCTTCGGCGAGCATGGCATTCATGGCGTCACGCTGAAGCAGATCAACGAGGCCGCCGGCCAGCGCAATGAATCGGCCTTGCATTACCATTTCGGCTCAAAGGCGTCATTGCTCGAGGCGATCCTCGAACACCGCGTGAAGGAGATCGACCAGCGTCGGGTCGCCTATCTCGATGAGCTGGTGCGCAACGGCGGCGAGCATGATCTTCGCGCCGTCGTTTCCGCGACATTCCTGCCGATGGCAGAGTTGCTCGACACGGAAGAGGGCGTTCGCTTCGTGCGCTTCCTTGCCCAGGTGCTCAACGATCCTGAAATCGACCTGCCGACCATCGCGCTGCGGAGCGACTTTGCGGGTATTCGGCAGACGGCCTCGCTGCTGACGGCGGCGCTGGGCGACCTGCCGCCGGAGATCGCCATCCAGCGCCAGCGGTTCCTCGTCGAAATGACGGTGAGTTCGCTGGCGATATGGACGCGCCACCATGGGGCGTCGGCGGATACGGCGGTCCGAACGCTTTTCCTCGCCAATCTCTTCGACTCCATCGTCGGCTTCCTGACAGCGCCGATCTCGACGGAAACGCTCGCCGCGCTGAAGCGCGTCATGAAAAAGAAGGACAGGAAATGACCCGAGCCATTGAGCCGACCGAGGCGCAACTCGAGGCCTTCATGAGGGCCGATCAGGCGGCGCCCATCGGCATGCTCAATCTGCTCAAATTCCGCGACAAGGCGGAATATAAGGACGGTCGCGACGCAGGCGGTCTTTCCGGTCAGGACGCCTATGGCCTTTACGGTCTGGTCGCGATGGAGAAGATCAAGGCTGTCGGCGGCCGCTTCTTCTGGGGCTCGCCGAGCTCCGCGCCGCTTATCGGCGGCGAGACGGACGAGTGGGATATGGTCGCCATCGTGCGCTATCCTTCGCGCAAGGCATTTCTCGACATGATTGCGATGCCGGATTATCAGGCGGCGTTGTCTCATCGCGAGGCGGGGCTTGCCTGGCAGGCGCTTATCCCCTGCCGCGGCGACGCCATTTCCGAATAGGGCTATTCGCTCAGGAATCCGTTCACGACGTTCATGAATTCGTCGAGCTTGTCGTGGTGCACCCAGTGCCCTGCGCCGTCGATGTTGGCGACGCGCGCATTCGGAAAATGCGCGGCGCGGCCATCGGCAAGAGGGTCGCTCGCCCAGCTTTCCTTGCCGCGAACGAGCAGCGTCGGGCAATCGACTCGCGACCAGAGATGGGTCGCCATTTGCGGGTCGAAGCCTGAAGGCGGCAGGACGCGCAGGTAATTGTCGAACTTCCAGCTATAGCTGCCATCCTCGTTCTGGTTGACGCCGTGAACGGTGAGGTGCCGCGCACGCTCCGGCGACAGATGCGGGTTCTCCGCCTGCATCCGCTTCCACGCTTCCTCGATCGAGGCGTAGCGTCGCGGTTGGCGCGCCGACATGGCGCGCATCTCGTCGATCCATTTGCGAAGGCGCTCGTCGGCGCCGTCCTTCGTGCGCTCCGCCAACATCTTCGGCGATGGCCCGAGCCCTTCAATGGCGATGAGTTTCCTCACCGTCTCGGGGTAGAGCCCGGCATAGCGCAGAGCAACGGCTCCACCCATCGAATGGGCAAGGATCGTCAGCGGGGCGAGGCCTTTCTGATGGATGAGCTGCGCGATGTCGTAGACGTAATCGTTCATTTCATAGGTGCCGCCGACCATCCACTGGCTGTCGCCATGACCGCGCAGATCGGGGGCGATGATGTGGTAGCGGTCGCGAAGTTCAGCCGCCACCCAGTCCCAGTTGCGGCAATGGTCGCGCGCTCCGTGAATGAGCAGAAGCGGCGGCGCGTCCTCGTTGCCCCAGTCGACATAGTGAAGCCGGAGGCGCTGGGAGACATAGAATTGCGAGCTGGGCCCGATGAGGCTGGTGGCCGATGACGACATGACGCTTCCGCTGTTTTCGCTTCTTTGCGACAGATTAGTTTATCGGGGAGCGGAAGCCCAAATGGCTTCAGCCGGTCGTCTTCTGGGCTTCGCCGCTCGTCAGCGCGCCGAGGCCGGTCGTGGACCCGCGGAAAAATATCCGTCCATAGGATGCAGGCATGAGCCGCTGAATAATGTCGAGAATCCTGGCGTCGGGGCCGATGAGTACGCGGCCCTTGTTTTTCTTGATGCCTGAGATGATGACTTCGGCGGCGCGTTCGGGCGTGGTGCGGGCGAGCCTGTCGAAGCCGGTGGCCGCTTCCTCACGCACCGTCGTCTGCACGCTCTGCAGAAAACGCGCATTGCGCATGATGTTGGTCTTGATGCCGCCCGGATGGACGCAGGAAACGGTGATGCCCGACCCGCGCATCTCATGGCGCAGGGCTTCGGTGAAGCCTCGCACGGCGAATTTCGCGGAATTATAGGCGGCTTGCGTCGGCACGGCGAAGAGTCCGAAGACGCTCGACACGTTGACGATATGGCCTTGGCCCTTGGCACGAAGCTGCGGCAGGAAGGCCTTGGTGCCGTAGACCATGCCCCAGAAGTCGATATTCATCACCCATTCGAAGTCCTCATAGGCGAGCTCCTCGACGCTGGCGACCTGAGCGACGCCCGCATTGTTGATGACGATATCGGCGCCGCCGAAGGCGCTCTCCACTTCCTGCGCGAAGGCATAAACGGCATCGCGCGAGGCGACGTCGATGAGATAGGTCGTGACCTCTCCGCCGATGGCGGCGATGCGCGACGCGGTTTCGGCAAGGCCCGCCCGGTCGAGGTCGACGGCGGCGACGCGGGCGCCTTCCCGCGCCAGCGCAACGGCGGTCGCCCGGCCGATGCCGCTGGCGGCGCCTGTGATCACGGCTGTCTTGCCCTTGATGTCGGTCATGTGAAATGGCCTCTCGAAACGAATCCGCGTGTGCCGCGCCAAGAGGCTGAATTTAAGGGAAACGGAGCGAATGTCATCAGCCACAATATGGCGAAAATCACTCCGCCGCATGGAAGCCGGAAACGGGAGCGGCCAGGGCCGGCGAGCCGGAAAACAGGCATTTCATAGGCAGCCGTCATTGTCCGGCTCCGCCGCCGCCATGTCTGGCCGACGTCATGCCGCGCGCGGGTGGCGGATGAACTTCATCGTATTGTCATCGCGGATGGCATACTCAGATGGTAACAACGTTACTTGAGTCGGAATCCAGGTGCCGAGCCACATGTGGCCGCGCGAGGCGAGCGAACAAGAGATATGGCGGCCACGGACGGAGAGTCGGGTTTGATGCGGGAGAAGGCGCGTGAATTTGCCGGGCGCTGGAACAGCAGCCGTACCTTCATCGTCGCGGCCGCCATCGTCTTCGTCATTCTGGGCTCTGTTGGCGCGCTGGGCCTTTGGTCGTCGATCCTTGCCTTCACCGCGCTTGCCGGCGTGGCGGTCCTTCAGAGCATTCTTACCGGCGAAGCCAGGGGCGCGATGATGCGGACCCCGACGCCGCCGCCGCTTTCCGCCGCCGCCCTGATGGGGTCGGGCGCGGGGCTCACCATTCTGAACGAGCTGCCGGATCCGCTCATCATTCTTGACGGCACGGGCAGGGTGGCGCTTGCCAACCGTGCCGCAACGCCGATCCTCGGCCCCTCGCCTGTCGGAAAGCACGTGGCGACGGCCATCCGCAGCGCGCCGCTCATCACGGCCATCGAAGAGGTGATGCGGGGCGGGGTGGCGCGCAGCGTCGAATACAGCGTTCCCGTTCCGGTGGAGCGCCACTACAACGCCTATATCTCGCCGATCGATACCGAAGCCGCGGTGGAGGTCCCCGGCGTCGATCCGGCCCGCCGCCGCCGCGACCGCCCTGTGCTGGTGCTGCTGCGCGACGTGACCGACATGCGCCGGGTCGAGGCCATGCGCGTCGATTTCGTCGCAAATGCCAGCCACGAGCTGAAGACGCCGCTCGCCTCGCTTTCGGGCTTCATCGACACGCTTCGCGGCCATGCGAAGGACGATCCGCAGGCGCAGGCGCGCTTCCTTGAAATAATGTCCGATCAGGCTGGCCGCATGCGCCGCCTGATCGAGGATCTTCTGTCCCTGTCGCGCATCGAGCTCAGGGAGCATGTCCGGCCCGACAGCGTCGTGGACCTGCTTGGCGTCGTGAACGATGTGACGGACGGCTTGACGCCGCTGGCGGCACAGAATGCGGTCGAGATCGTCGTTTCCTCGGCGCCGGACCTGCCCAAGGTGCGCGGCGACCGGGATGAACTCGGCCAGGTGGTGCAGAACCTCGCCGACAATGCGCTGCGCTACGGCCGAGCAGGCAAGCGCGTCGAGATCAACCTTGCCCCCGACACCAAGGCCGGAAAACCGGTCGTGCGGCTGACCGTGCGGGATTTCGGTCCCGGCATTGCCCGCGAGCACCTGCCGCGCCTGACCGAGCGTTTCTACCGCGTGGACGCAGCCGCCAGCCGCGCGAAGGGCGGCACGGGCCTGGGGCTCGCCATCGTGAAGCACATCGTGAACCGCCATCAGGGCACGCTTGCGGTCGACAGTGAGGTCGGCAAGGGAACGGTGTTTTCGGTCCTGATCCCGGTCGCGGGCGAGGCAAAACCCGTTTCCTGAGCGCCGCCCGGTATTTTGCGCGTCCCCACTCGGCAGATCGCAGATTTCGGGGGTAAAATGGCCTTTGTCATAAAAGTGACGTGCAACCGTCACGAACTATTTGTACCGGCGCATTAGTTTGCCCCGCGTAGCGATGCGCGACGGGGCGGAACCGGCTACGGGGCCGGCTTGAGGGCAAGAGGAGACGAGGCGTGACTGATCACACAGTGAAGTCCTTCCAGGAAGAGCTCGACGGCATCACCGCGAGCATCGCCCAGATGGGTGGCCTGACCGAAGCGCAGCTGGCGGGCGCCATCGAAAGCGTTTCGCGCCGCGACAGCGAGCTTGCCGAGCGCACGGTGCAGGAAGACCGCCGCATCGACACGCTGGAAGCCGAGATCGAAGCGCGCGCCGTGCGCGTCATTGCCCTGCGCCAGCCCATGGCGTCGGATCTTCGCGAAGCGATCGCCGCGATCAAGATTTCGAGCGACCTCGAACGCATCGGCGACCTCGCCAAGAACATCGCCAAGCGCGCCCTCGTCATTCAGGGCGACTTCGACACGCCCGTCCGCCTCATCCAGGGCATTGCCCGCATGGGCCGCCTCGCGCAGGGGCAGCTCAAGTCCGTGCTCGACGCCTTTTCGAACCGCGACGCCCAGGCCGCCATGGAAGTATGGCGCGGCGACGAGGAAATTGACGAAATGTACAACTCCGTCTTTCGCGAGTTGCTGACCTACATGATGGAAGATCCGCGGACCATCGGCGTCTGCACCCATCTCATGTTCATTGCGAAGAACATCGAGCGCATCGGCGACCATGCGACGAATATCGCCGAGACGGTGCGCTATGTGGTGACGGGTGTGCCCGTCGCCGATGACAGGCCCAAGGGCGACAAGACGAGCACCACGTCGGTCGGGGCATAACGGCAGGATCAGGACGAGGATCGGATGGACATGGCGATCATCGAGGAACGCGAACAGGCGGCAGTCGGCTTTGAGCGGCGCATGAGGCCGACGGTGATGATCGTCGAGGACGAAGAGGCACTTTCGACGCTCCTCCAGTACAACCTCGACAAGGAAGGCTACAAGGTCGTGGCCGCCGCCGATGGCGAAGAGGCGGCCATGCTCATCCGCGAGGTGACGCCGGATCTCGTCCTTCTCGACTGGATGCTGCCCGGCATTTCCGGCATCGAGCTTTGCCGCCGCCTGCGCGGCCGTCCCGAGACGCGCAACCTGCCGATCATCATGATCACGGCGCGCGGCGAGGAAGCGGACCGCATTCGCGGTCTCGATACCGGCGCCGACGACTATGTGACGAAGCCCTTCTCCATGACGGAGCTTCTCGCGCGTATCCGCGCTGTGATGCGCCGCATCCGCCCGGCGCTCACCGAGGATCTGGTGACCTTCGGCGATATCGTCATCGACCGCGCCGCCCATCGCGTGCGCCGTGGAGACCGCGAAGTCCATCTCGGCCCCACCGAGTACCGGCTTCTCGACCATCTCATCCAGCATCCGGGCCGCGTCTTCAGCCGCGAGCAGCTTCTCGACGCCGTTTGGGGCTCCGATGTCTATGTCGAGGCCCGCACGGTCGACGTGCATGTGGGGCGGCTCCGCAAGGCGCTCAACGAGCGGAACGAGAAGGACCCGATCCGCACCGTTCGTTCGGCCGGCTATTCGCTCGACGAGCAGTTCCGGGCCTGAGGCTTCTCCCCGGGGGCTGAGGCCTCCCATCGCGCAGACAACAAAAAACCGGCGTACCCGAAAACGGGTCGCCGGTTCTTTATTGGAGCGACGCGAAGGTTAGATCGCGTAGCTGTCCTTGCGGGTCCGGTCGCGATTGCGGCGGGGCTGCACGGGCTGGTAGGCGAGCCGCGCATGCTCCGTGCAATAGGGCGCATTGGAGTCCGCGCCGCGGCCGCAGAAGTGGAAACCCGGACGGCCCGGATCGCCGATCGGCCATTTGCAGGTATGCTCGGTGAGCGTGAGTACGGTCGCCCGCTGGGCCGGCTCGAGCGCTTCCGCCTCGATCCGCGCGATTTCGGCGCGTTCGATATGGGCTTCGCTCCGCAGTTCCTCAGCGCGGCGTTCCACCACCAGCGGGTCCGGGCGGCCGCGCAGCGGCGCCATCGCCCTCGTCGTCTGCGGACGGGGCCGTGCCGGGCGGCTCGGCGTCGCGCGGCCGGAAAGGCCCAGACGATGCACCTTGCCGATCACGGCGTTACGCGTAACACCACCAAGCTGCTTGGCGACCTGGCTGGCACTCAGCCCGTCCGACCACAGCTTCTTCAACATTTCGACGCGTTCATCGGTCCACATTTGGATCACCTTCCCCTCGCCTCGATGCTCAGTCCCATCCGCGGGTCGCGGACAACCGATCGAGGCCCCATTCACGCGGCGCTCGATTGCGAGGGTGAGCGACCGCAAGGGCCCCGTATGGAACTGCACTAGATTTCGTAGGCCCTGTTATTAAATATACAAGATAGAGCCGGATTTCCGCAACCGCGCCGTTCTGGATGGAGTTCCTTATCCACAGAAAAGCGAGGCGCGGCGGGCATTGCCCCGCAGGCACCGAGAGCCTAAATCTCATCCACATAACGGGATCGAAAAGAGGGGCAAGGGATGAGCATGACCGGCAGCGAGAGGATCTTTCCCGAAAGCGGAGTGCGCCGCTTCGGTGCAGTGAACTGGCTCGGCACATGGACGCTTTATCTGAAGGAGGTTCGACGCTTCTGGAAAGTCCTGACTCAGACAATCGTCGCGCCGGTTATCACGACGCTGCTCTATCTGGCGATCTTCGCACTTTCGGTGGGTTCCTTGCGTCCCGCCGTGCATGGCGTGCCCTTTGTCGTGTTCCTGGCGCCGGGCCTCATCATGATGACCATGATCCAGAACGCCTTTGCCAACACGTCGTCCTCGCTGCTGATCTCGAAGGTGCAGGGAAACATCGTCGACATATTGATGCCGCCGCTTTCGCCGGGTGAGCTCAATTTCGGCATCGCCATGGCAGGGGTCACCCGCGGCGTCGTGGTGGGCGCGGTGACGGCGGCGGGCATGTTTCCCTTCGTTGACATGGGCATAGCCCATCTCTGGGCGGTGGTATTCTTTGCAATCGGCGCCTCGCTGATGCTGTCGCTGCTCGGCATGCTGGGCGGCATCTGGTCGGAAAAGTTCGACCACCTGCAGGCGGTGACGAATTTCATCGTTCTGCCGCTCACCTTCCTGTCCGGCACCTTCTATTCGGTCGACCAACTGCCGGATTTCGCCCACCGGATCACCCATTGGAACCCGGTTTTCTACCTCATTGACGGCTTCCGCTATGGCTTCACGGGCCACGCCGACGGCTCGGTCCAGACGGGCGTCATCCTGACCATTGCGGTCAATGCCGCCCTCTGGCTCGCCAGCGACCGGCTGCTCCGCAAGGGCTACCGGCTCAAGGGGTGAGGCCGCCCGGTTGCCGGGGGCGACTAAAGCCCCCGGCCCCGGCCGATTTGACAGGCCCTCTACGCTCCGTAATACTGCAACGCTTCTCGGATCGCCGCCCTTCTCAGGCGGCTTTTTCTATTGGGCGCAAGGCCTTTTGGCCGGTTCGCCCGGCGAGGGCACGGAGAGTGATCGAATGATCCTGAACGGGAAACGACGACGCTGACTGGAAGAACCGCGCACCACAAGGGTGCTGCGGAGAAGGACAGTTTGTCGTTCGGATCTCCCGACCGTCGCCCGGCCCGCGATGCTCAGACAACCATTTCATCGAGCATCGAGGGACCCAAGGAATATTGAGAAGGACCTGATCTTGATTACCCCAGTGTTGCCGACCTATGCGCGGGCCGACCTCGAATTCGAGAGAGGCGAGGGGCCCTATCTTTTCACCGCGACGGGCGAGCGTTATCTCGACTTCGGCGCCGGCATTGCGGTGAATGCGCTCGGCCATGCCCATCCGACCCTTGTGAGCGCGCTGACCGAACAGGCGCAGAAGGTCTGGCACGTCTCGAACATCTACAAGATTCCGGGGCAGGAAAGACTGGCGCGGAAACTCGTCGACGCAACTTTTGCCGATACCGTCTTTTTCACCAATTCGGGCGCCGAAGCGCTGGAATGCGCGATCAAGATGGCGCGGCGCTATCACTTCGTGGGTGGCGCGCCGGAGCGCAATGAACTCATCGCCTTCGAAGGCGCTTTCCATGGCCGCACGCTCGCGACCATCGCGGCGGGCGGCAACAAGAAGTATCTCGAAGGCTTCGGGCCCGACATGCCGGGCTTCGTGCATCTGCCCTTCGGCGACCTGAAGGCGCTGGAAAAGGCGATCGCCTCGACCACGGCGGGCATTCTCATCGAGCCGATCCAGGGTGAGGGCGGCATTCGCGTGCTGCCGAACGAAGACCTGCGCAAGATCCGCGCGCTTTGCGACGAGGCGGGCATTCTGCTTGTCCTCGACGAAGTGCAGACGGGCTTTGGCCGCACGGGCAAGCTTTTCGCGCATGAACTCGCGGGCGTGACGCCGGACATCATGAGCGTCGCAAAGGCGCTGGGCGGCGGCTTCCCGGTGGGCGCATGTCTTGCGACGGAAAACGCCGCGCGCGGCATGACGGTCGGAACGCATGGTTCGACCTATGGCGGCAACCCGCTGGCCATGGCGGTGGCGGACGCCGCCGTCTCCATGATGATGCAGGAAGATTTCCTCGCCCATGTGCGGTCGATCGGCGTGAAGCTGAAACAGAAGCTCGCCGGGCTGATCGACCAGCATCCCTCGATCATCGAGGAAGTGCGCGGCGAGGCGCTGATGCTCGGCCTCAAGTGCCGCATCACCAATACCGATCTCGTTCAGGCGCTGCGCAAGGAACATCTGTTGACGGTGGGCGCGGGCGATAATGTCGTGCGGCTTCTGCCGCCGCTCATCATCGACGAGAGCCATCTCGACGAGGCGCTTGGTGCGCTCGACCGGGCTTGCTCGGCGCTTGAAGCGGAACTTGCGCAAACGTCCGCCAAGGCGGCGGGAGGTGCGCAATGAACGCGCTGAAGACCTATCGCGATTTCCTCGATCTCGATCATGTCGAGCCCGTGCAACTGCGCTCCATCCTTGATGGCGCGAAGGCGCGCAAGGCCTCGCGCGAGGGCAAGCCGCAGGCTGAGCCCGATGCGGACAGCCCCTTGAAGGGCAAGCTTCTCGCCATGCTCTTCGAGAAGCCCTCGACCCGCACGCGCGTTTCCTTCGACGTGGCCATGCGCCAGCTCGGCGGCGAGACGCTGCTTCTCAATGGCAACGACACGCAGCTCGGCCGCGGCGAGACCATCGCCGACACGGCGCGGGTTCTGTCGCGCTATGTCGATGCGATCATGATCCGCACGACCGACCACAAGCATCTGATGGATCTCGCCGAATATGCGAGCGTGCCCGTCATCAACGGCCTTACCGACAAGTCGCATCCCTGCCAGCTCATGGCGGACGTGATGACATTCGAGGAGCATAAGGGGCCGATCAAGGGTCGCACCGTCGCCTGGGTCGGCGACGGCAACAATATGGTGACTTCGTGGATCCACGCGGCCACCCAGCTCGATTTCGAGTTGCGCCTCGCCTGCCCGCCGGAACTGACGCCCGACGCCGGGGCGCTGGCCTGGGCGCGGGAGAAGGGCGCGAAGATCGTCACCACCACCGATCCCTTTGAAGCGGTGAAGGGCGCGGACTGCGTCACCACCGACACGTGGATTTCGATGGGAACGCCGGAGGAAAAGGCACGACATCGCCACAATTTGCTTGCACCCTATCAGGTGAACGAGCGGCTGATGGCGGCGGCGGGCAAGGACGCGATCTTCATGCATTGCCTGCCCGCGCATCGCGGCGAGGAGATGACCGCCGATGTGATCGACGGGCCTCAGTCGGTCGTCTGGGACGAGGCGGAAAACAGGCTCCATGCGCAGAAGGGCGTATTGAAGTGGTGTTTTTCTTGAGTGATTTTCGATGAGTGATATGGAGCCGCGCTCCCTGAACGATCGTCTTGTGTCTCATCGCGACGACCTTGTGCTGCCTTTTCAGATCGAAGGGCTCGGCATTCGCGGTCGCGTGATCCGGCTCGGCGCGCTGGTCGACCAGGTGCTGACGCGCCACAACTATCCCGAACCCGTCTCGCGCATGCTGGGCGAAGCGCTCGCGCTCACCGCCATGATCGGCTCCGCATTGAAGTTCGAGGGCCGCTTCACGCTGCAGACGAACGGCAACGGCCCGGTGAGCATGCTCGTCGCCGATTACTGGACGGCGGACGAGGATCGGAGCTTCGGCCAGCTTCGCGGCTATGCCCTGATGGACGAGGAACGCCTCGCGCAATATCTCGCCGCGGGCCACACGTCGACGCCCGATCTTCTGGGCGAAGGCCATCTCGCCATGACGATCGATCAGGGCGCGGATATGGAGCGCTATCAGGGCATCGTCGCGTTGGGGAACAAGGGCCTTTCCGAGGCTGCCCACGAATATTTCGCCAGTTCCGAACAGATCGCGACGCGCATCCGCCTCGCCGCCGGACCGCTTTTCCAGCGCGATGCGGAAGGGCATGGCGGCACGTCATGGCGCGCCGGCGCGATCATGATCCAGCACATCGCCCGCGATGGCGGCCTCACCGGCCATCGTGATGCGGAGGATGCAAGGCCGTTCACCGATGAGGAAGAGAACTGGAATCGCGCCTCGATCCTTCTCGGCACGGTCGAGGATCATGAACTGCTCGATCCGGCGCTCGCGCCTGCGGAGCTGCTCTATCGCCTTTTCCATGAGGATGGCGTGCGCGCTTTCGAGCCTGCCGATGTCGCCTTCGGCTGCCATTGCTCGCGCGAGAAGATGACCGATGTGCTGCGCTCGTTTGGTGCGGCGGAGATCGACGACATGGCGCGGGACGGCACCATCGAGGTGACCTGCGATTTCTGCAGCGAGGTCTATCTCTTCGCGGCTGACAAGTTGAAGGAGGGACTGGAATGAGCTTGACGTTTTCCGTGCGCAACATGGCAGCCGCCGCGCTCATAGCCTCGGCCGCCCTTCTCGGCGCCTGTGCGAACGAGCCGCCGCCCGCGCCACGCTCCGACATCGGTTTTGTCGGCCGTCCGATCAAGCTCGGCGTGGCGTCGATCTCGGTTGACGATCGCTACAATCCGCCGGGCCGCGCTCCCAATGTCGAGCAGCTTCACTCGGTGACGCCGGCCGGCATCGCGCAGCGCTGGGCCGATACGCGCCTCGTCGCGGTCGGCAAGCGTGGCATCGGAACGCTCACCATTCTCGATGGCAGCGTGGTTGAAACGCGTCTGCCGACAAAGGGTGGCGTCGAAGGATTTTTCGGCGATCAGGTGGACACGAAGCTCACCGCCTCGCTGAAAGCGAAGCTCAATGTCGCAATCCAGGGCG
>DAIEIL010000121.1 GCA_027352645.1 Rhodobiaceae bacterium
TTCGGCAACTTCTGCGGACGCAGCCCGATCTTCACGGCTGTTGGCGTGAGGTCAAGCACGACGCCCAGCGTCCATGGTGCGAGGTCTTCGGCATATTTCTGCTTCTCAAGACCTTCCTGCCAGTTCTCGCCCGCCTTCAGCGTGGCGACAGGCCCGCGGAAACCGTGGCGCTGGTCGTAGTCGACGAGGCCCTTGCGCAGAGAGCGGCGAACGATCGCCTGAAGATGCGTGTCGATGGTGGTACGAACGGAGAGGCCACCCTCATAGAGCTTCTGCTCGCCGAACTGCGAATAGAGTTCGCGGCGCACTTCCTCGACAAAATAGGAGGCGTCGACGAGCTGAACGCCGACCGGCCGCTGCACCGTCTTGAAAGGTTCCGACTGCGCGGCCTTCGCATCTTCCGGCGAGACGAAGCCATCCTCTTCCATCCGGCCGACCACCCAGTTGCGTCGTGCGATCGCACGGTCGCGATGGGTATAGGGATTGTAGTTTTCCGGGCCCTTGGGCAGCGAAGCGAGATAGGCGACCTCTGAGATCGAGAGCTGATCGAGCGGCTTGTCGAAATAGTTGAGCGCCGCAGCCGCGACGCCGTAGCTCCCCGACCCGAGATAAATCTCGTTGAGATAGAGTTCGAGAATCTTTTCTTTCGAATAGGCCTTTTCCATCCGCAGCGAGAGCAGGATTTCCGTGATCTTGCGCTGCGCGTTGCGATCGCGCGTCAGCAGGAAGTTGCGCGCCACCTGCTGCGTGATGGTCGAGGCGCCGACGAGACGGCGGTCGTTGAGCACGTTGAAGACGTTGTCGACCATGGCGCGCGCGATGCCCATCGGATCGACGCCGCTATGCGTGTAGAAATTCTTGTCTTCCGCCGCCAGGAAAGCCTGGATCACGCGCTTTGGGATCGCGTTGATCGGCACATAAATGCGCCGCTCGCGGGCATACTCGGCGATGAGCTCGCCGTCGCCTGCATGAACGCGGGTCATCACCGGCGGCTCGTAATTGGCAAGCTTGGAATAGTCCGGCAGTTCGATGTTCATCTGCCAAAGCACGTAACCGGCGACGAGAAGCACGCCGGTGACGGCAAGCAGGAAGAGTGCGGACAGGACTTTGAGAACTCTCAACATCGGGCTCAGCTGCCCCCATCTTTCTCTAATTGGTGCCGCCTACGCATTGAACCGGGCGGAAGGGCCAAAACCGCCGCCAGACATAGCACGGTCCCATTACGGGAAACTACCTGCCAATGTCTGCCGCATGGTTAATTGACGGTCTTGCGGCCTGAGGTCTAGGTCGCAATTGTGCGCAGGCTCGCGACGCGAGCGCCCTAATTCGGCCCTTCGGCCAGCCTGTCGCCGAAATAGCGGTCCACCGCGCGCACAAAGGCGTTCGAAACCGTCGTCCGCCATTTGGGCGAGGTCAGCCGCTTCTCTTCCGTGGCATTGGTGAGAAAGCCAAGCTCGACCAGCACGGACGGCACGTCCGGCGCCTTAAGCACGACGAAGCCCGCGAAGCGATGCGTCGGTTCGAGGAGATAGGTCGCCTTCCCCGCATAATCCACGACGGATTTGGCAAAGCGCACCGAATAGTTCTTCGTCTCGCGCTGAGCCAGATCGATCAGGATGCCGGTGACTTCCGGCGACTCACCCTTGAAATCGATCCCCGCAATCGCGTCGGAGAGGTTTTCCTTCCGCGCAAGTTCCGCAGCCTCCTTGTCCGAAGCCGTTTCGGAGAGCGTATAGACGGACATGCCCTTCACATCGGATTTCGCAATCGAATCCGCATGGATGGAGATGAACAGGTCTGCCTTGTAGCGCCGCCCGATCTGCACCCGCTCGCGCAAGGGGATGAAGATGTCCTTGTCGCGCGTCAGGTGAACCTCATAGCGTCCCGTCGCGCGCAGACGCCGCGCCAGCTCCTTGGCAAAGGCAAGCACGACATCCTTTTCGACAACGCCGCTTTTCAAGCCATGCGTACCCGGATCGACGCCGCCATGGCCCGGATCGATGACGATGATGCGGCGGTGGTCATGCCGGGCGAGCGGCGTCGCGGGCGTGGCATCGGATGACGTGGGCCGCGGCGTCGCAATCGCCACGCTGCCCTCCGTTCCCGAAGAAGGAGCCGGCGCGGTCGAGCCGTGGCTTGTGGAAGCCGAAACAGAGTCCTGTCCGGCATCGGGCTTGTCCGCGGACCTGAGAAAACTCGCCCGGTCGGTCGCTCCAAGATCGACGACGATGCGCCGCCCGAAGCCGCCCTGCGGCTCCAGAATGAAATTGCGCGCGACGGCGACAGGCCCCGTTGCGTCGATCACGACGCGGAAACGGTCGTCCTGAAACTTGCCATAGCGATAGCCTGCGATGAGGCCGCGGCCTTTTTTGTCCGTGTCGGCGGGCAGGGTCGAGCGCATCTTCGGAAAATCGACGATCACCCGATAGGGATCGGCAAGGGTGAAGACCCGGTAGTTCACCGGCGCTGCCCCGCCAAGTTCGATCACGAAACGGGTTTCGGTTCCCCGGTCGCCGAGGCGGATGCTGGAGACGGATGCCTCGCCAGCGGCCGCTGAAGACTGCGCGCCCTCGGCGTCCAGCGCCGCGCGGTCATCATCGGGAAGCGAGGATGTCGAAGCAGGCAGCGCCGCCTCATTGACGCCCGTCTGCCCGGATGACTGCGACGAGGCCGTTCCAAGAGCGCCTTTCTCGGCATGGGCGGAACCTGCGGGCAGGCATCCGGCAAGGATGAGCGAAACAAGGGCCAACGCTGACACGGGCGCCTTCGGCACCCTCTTCCCCCGGAGCCGCCACAACGCGGCTACATACCCATTATTCCACATAATACACAGCAACCGCACCCTGAGCGGCCCGTTCCATCGGCCAGACTCGCGCCTTGCACCGATAATGAATCAAACACCGACCTAACCTATTCTGGCCAGAATACTTTATAAACCGTTACCCCGCTGGAAAACTTCACGATTTCTCAAGGATCGGCATGGTTAATGGAGCGTAGCGGTCCGGCGCGGTCAGGGCCCGCCAAGCCATCGCTTGCCAAATCAGGACCGCGCAAAGTACAAGACAAAGGCTAGCCGGTTTGGCTTTCCCTTGGGTGTCCGGCGCTATCGATGCCGGCTCCACCTGGTCCGATGAGCCTGGAGACACGGCGGACCTTCTGCCCCCGCGACAAGGCGGTGCGGCATTCTCGGGTTCGTTTTGCCTCAGGTTTCCTAGGCGACCACGATACCAGACCGCCCGAGCGAGTTTGACGCTCGTCCCGCCTCTCGCGTTCCCCGTGGAATCGAGACGGTCAAGACGATTTCCGCCCGCCCCCGGCGCATGAGGGGGTACCGAAGGTTGAGATGCACGACGCAATCACGCAGATGGAAGACGCACAGGCCGGAAAGGTTCGCTTCACAAGCGAATTTACTGCGCCCCGTCTTGCTGCGCCGGCCGTGCTCGCCGCCTCATCATCACAGTACAAAACCGGCCTTCTCGCCGCGCCCATGATCCATGTGGTTGCGGCCAGCCGGATTCACACAATCGGCGCTCGCCCGCGCCAGCTCGGCCGCATGAATTTGCGCCTGGCTCTGCGTGGCGGTGAGCGCCCCGGAGATTTGCTCAATGGCAAACAAGATGCTTATCGACGCGACCCACCCCGAGGAAACTCGGGTCGTGGTCGTGAGCGGCCAACGTGTTGAAGAGTTCGATTTCGAGTCCGAGGCCAGGAAGCAGCTTCGCGGAAACATCTACCTCGCGAAAATCACGCGCGTAGAGCCTTCGCTGCAGGCTGCATTCGTTGAATATGGCGGTAACCGCCACGGCTTTCTCGCCTTCAGCGAAATCCATCCCGACTACTACCAGATCCCCGTCGCGGATCGCGAAGCGCTGGTGAAGCACCAGGCTGCCGCCGCTCGCCGCGAGGCCGAGGAAGAAGATCACGACGGCGACCACGAGCAGCCCGCCCCCGCTGCCGAGCAGGGCGAAGCCGTCGCGGCAGAAGCCCGCAATTCCGAAACGCTGGCCGTCGAGGACCATCACGACGACGCTGCGCCGCATGGCGACGAGGAAGGCTCCACCGCTCCCGTCGAGCGCGGCGAGATGGAAATCGTCCATTCCGACGAGACGATCGAATCGATCGGCGCCGGCGATGTGCTTGAGGAAGCGCAGGAAGAAGCCCAGCCCCGCAAGCAGCGCCACAACTTCCGCAACTACAAGATCCAGGAAGTCGTGAAACGCCGCCAGATCATGCTGGTGCAGGTCGTCAAGGAAGAGCGCGGCAACAAGGGCGCGGCGCTGACCACTTTCCTGTCGCTCGCCGGCCGCTATTGCGTGCTCATGCCCAACACGGCGCGCGGCGGCGGCATCTCCCGCAAGATCACGCAGGCTGCGGACCGCAAGAAGCTGAAGTCGATCGCCGAGTCCCTCGATGTGCCGGAAGGCATGGGCCTCATCATCCGCACGGCGGGCGCCAAGCGCACCAAGGCGGAGATCAAGCGCGACTACGAATATCTGCTCCGCATGTGGGAAAGCGTGCGCGAGCTGACGCTGCGCTCCACGGCCCCTGCCCTCGTCTATGAGGAAGGCAGCCTCATCAAGCGTTCGATCCGCGATCTCTACGACAAGGACATCGACGCCGTCTTCGTCGAAGGCGACGAAGGTTACAAGGAAGCCAAGAACTTCATGCGCATGCTCATGCCGAGCCATGCGAAGAATGTTCAGCAGTACAAGGAAAAGATTCCGCTTTTCCAGAAGTATCAGGTCGAGCAGCAGCTCGACTCGATGTTCAACCCGGTCGTGACGCTGAAGTCCGGCGGCTACGTCGTCATCAACCCGACGGAAGCCCTCGTCTCCATCGACGTCAACTCGGGCCGCTCCACGAAAGAGCGCAACATCGAGCAGACGGCGCTGCGCACCAATCTCGAAGCGGCGGAAGAAATCGCGCGCCAGATGCGGCTGCGCGACCTTGCGGGCCTCATCGTCATCGACTTCATCGATATGGACGAGAACCGCAACAACCGTGCGGTTGAACGCAAGCTCAAGGATTGTCTGAAGACCGATCGCGCCCGCATCCAGGTGGGCCGCATCAGCCATTTCGGTCTGCTCGAAATGTCGCGCCAGCGCATGCGCTCCGGCGTGCTCGAAGGCTCGACCGTCCAGTGTCAGCATTGCCTCGGCACCGGCCTCGTCCGCTCTGTCGAGTCGATGGCTCTCCATGTGCTGCGCGGCGTCGAAGCCGAAGCCGCGAAGGGCCGCGCCGCCGCCTTCACGCTGAAGGTGCCGGTCGAGGTCGCCGTCTACATCCTCAACCAGAAGCGCGCCAACCTGCTCGACATCGAGGAGCGCTATGGCACCTCCGTCTATGTCGAGGCGGATGCGTCGCTGAAGGGTTCGGAGCATCGCGTTGAACATGCCGAAGCCCGCGCCCTGACCCGGACGCGGCCCGCGATCGGCGCGATCAACATCGAAACGGCCTATACGGAAGAACCCGAGCCCGTTATCGAGGAACCTGTCGTCGAGGAAGACGAAGAGGAAGAAGAGGAAGCCTCCGCCCAGCCGCGTGAACGCCGCGGCGACGAGGGCGAGGAAGAAGGTCCGCGCCGCAAGCGTCGCCGTCGCAGGCGTCGCGGTGGGGGCCGTCGCGACGAGGAAGGCACGGAAGCCCAGGCCGGCCAGCCCGCACAGGGCGAACCCCGCGCCGAAGGCGAAGCGCCCGAGGGTGAAGAAGGCGACGAGGACGAGGATCAGGCCGAGGAAGCTGCCGGCACGGAAGCGGGCGACGATGCCAGTGAAGCCGAGCGTCAGCGCAAGCGCAGGCGTCGTGGCCGCCGTGGTGGCCGCCGCAATCGCGGTCGCGAGGAAGGCGGCGCCGAGGGCGCAGCCGAAGGCGCTGAGGCTTCAGAGGCTGGTGAACCCGCCGAGGAAGCGCCGATCCTGCTCTCCTACTCGCGCGACGATCTCGTCCGCGAGGAGGCCGAGCATGTGACGGTCGAGGAAGTCGCTCAGGCTGTAGCCGCCGAAGAGCCTGTGCCGGTCGAAATCGCCCGCGCCGAAGAGGCCCAGCCCGCGACCGAGAAAATGGAAGCGGCCATGCCGGTCGAGTACGCGGAAGCGCCGGCCGTTGAAACGCCGGTCGTTGCCGAGGAAGCCGCCGCCGTCGAAGAGGCACCCGCTGCCGAAGAAGCGCCGCCGGTTGCCGCAGCGCCGGTGCCTGCCATCGAAGCGGAAAAGGCTCCCGAGCCCGAAAAGCCGCAAGGCCCTGCCCGTCGCGGCTGGTGGCAGCGTCGCTCGTCGGCGGATTGATTAAAAATGGCGAAGCGCTGGCGGCCTCAGGCCAGCCAGCGCTTCAGCCGCTCTACTGCTTCTTGCATATCCGCCGTCGATCCGGCGAACGACAGGCGAATGCTCTGCCTGCCCCGCTCGGGATCGAAGTCGAGGCCTGGCGTCGCCGCGACGCCCGCCTCATGCAGCATGCGATGACAGAATTCGGCGCTGTCATTGGTGAGCTTGCAAACATCCGCATAGAGATAAAACGCGCCGTCGGCAGGCGCGAAGCTGTCGAAGCCCGCCTTGGGCAATTCGGTCAGCAGAAGCTCGCGGTTCGCGGCGTAGCGCGCGACATTGGCGTCGAGTTCCTGTGTCGCATCGAACGCCGCCGCGCCCGCCGCCTGCGCCACCGATGAGGGCGCGATGAAAAGGTTCTGCGCCAGCCGCTCCAGCGGACGCACAAGGCGCTCCGGGACGACCATCCAGCCGAGCCGCCAGCCCGTCATGCAGTAGTATTTCGAGAAGCTGTTGATGACGATCGCGTCGGCGGAAGACGAAAGCGCCGTCGCCGTCTCCGCGCCGAAAACGATGCCGTGATAGATCTCGTCGGAGATGAACCAGCGCCCTTGCGCCTCGCAAGCCTTCGAAAGCCCGGCAAGCGCGGCAGGTGTCATCATCGTGCCTGTCGGATTGGCAGGGCTCGCCACCAGCACACCGGCGATGCGGCCGTGTCTGCGCTCCGCCTCGTCGATCAATTCCGGCGTTAGCGACCAGCGCGTTTCGGGGCCCACCGGAATGCCGACAGGCGTGAGACCCAGCGCCAGCAGAATGTTGCGATAGGCGGGATATCCGGGTTCCGAAATCGCCACCCGCGCGCCCGCGTCGAAACAGGCGAGAAAGGCGAGGATGAACCCGCCCGAAGACCCCGCCGTCACCACCACACGCTCCGGCGCGATGTCGACCCCATGGGCGTCGCCATAGTGCCGCGCGATACGCTGGCGCAGGGACCGCAGCCCCAGCGCATCCGTATAGCCGAGCCGGTCGGCTTCAAGCGCCCGCGCCGCCGCATCGCGCACCGCCTGCG
Source organism: Rhodobiaceae bacterium (assembly GCA_027352645.1). Classification (GTDB taxonomy): domain Bacteria; phylum Pseudomonadota; class Alphaproteobacteria; order Parvibaculales; family Parvibaculaceae; genus Parvibaculum. The sequence continues at coordinate 7,333 of DAIEIL010000121.1, forward strand.
GCGCCTGCGTCGACGGCTGGCCCACTTCGAGATGCATGATGCGGTTTCCGCCCGCGCTTTCGAGCGCGGTCGCGTCCCGCATCACGTCCATCGCAATGAAGGGCGCGACGCCGCTGCGCCTTGAAACCTCCGGGGCGTCCGCCATCAGCAGGAATCAGGATCCCGAACGCACGGCGCCGAAGCCTACGCCGTCGCTCTTCGGACCCACGCCCATCGTGCAGATGCCCGAGGGCAGGCCCGTGGGGCAGATGATTGCCGACGCAGGCGAACGCGCATCGGCAGGGCTCGACTGCAAGGCGGGCAGCGCCGTATTGCCATCCGCCAGAGCCGCTTGCGCCACATGAAGGATCGCCGCCGCGCCCTTGGGCGCGCCGCCGCCTGCACCGGCGAAATAGAGGTTCTTGTTATTCGGGTTGATGATCATCACCGGCGTCAGCAGGTTCGAGGCAACGCCTCTGGGCACCTGAGGCGACGACGCCAGGACGACGCCCGCCGCGGGCGCCGCCCGGCCAGAGCCGAACGCGCCATTCAGCGTGACGGCACAAGCAACTGCGCCGCCCTTGGCGTCAACCACGGCGAAAGATGTCGTACCGAAATCGCGGTCGAACGACATGTTCGGCGAACCGAGCGAAAGCGCCGTCTTGTTCGCTGCATCCGTCAGTTCGTCGGCGCCGGACTTGCCGAGCACTGCGTTCCAGGCTGCACCGGAGAAAACGCCCGCGCCCAGCGATTGCGCCGGAAGCGCGACGAAAGCATCGCCCGCCTGAATTTTCTGCGCGGGCGCGACATCGGCGCGATAGTTGCTCAGGTCAGCCTGCGTGATCGCGCCGCCCTTCTCACGCGCCTGGTCGATCAACTGGCGGGCGGTCTCGCCGCTATAAAAGCCGGGGGCGCCCTTGCTGCGAACATGCGCGAGCGTCGTCGCAAGGTTTACCTGCGCGAACGTATCGAGTTCACGATAGCTGCGTTCTCCATCGGCGGTGAACAGGCGGCGCAGATCGGCCGAGTTGGCAAAGGCCAGTCCGCCGTCGGTCAGCTGCCTGCCCGTGGCGCGAGATACCGGGAAGCCGGTTGCGGCTAGGCGCTCGGCCGGCGAAATGAGTTCGCTCCAGGACTTCGAACCGTATTTGGCCTGCAGCAGCGCAAAGCCGCGCACATTGCCCGGAACAGCGACCGGTCCGCCCCCGGCTGGCGCGCCCGGCAGGAAGGACACAGTGTCGACCGTCGCCTTGTCGGCGGCACGCACGAGGCAGACGCCGCCGCCGCCGAGCCCGGCCGCAGCCGGATAGGTCACGGAAAGCGCGAAATAGAGCGCCGTCGCCGCGTCGGCGGCATTGCCGCCCTTTTCGAGCGCGTTGCGCCCGGCCAGCGCCGCCGTCGGCTCATCGGCAACGATCGCGCCTGCGAAAGTGGAATCGGACGTGTCCATGGCGAGCTTCTTGCCGGCCACGTCGTCGCGCTGATACTTGGTCTCGATGCTGCCATTGGTCACTGTCGCCCCGAGCGGAGCTTCGCCGCTCAGGCCCGACGAACAGCCCGCAAGCGAGACCGCGAGGACGGCATGTCCAAGGAACGGCAGCACTCGGGCTTTCATTCGGCTCCGGCTCGACCGAACCTTGTTTGACCAGTTATGGCGCACGCTGTCCTCCCCATTTGGCCGTCTCCGGCCTGTTCACAATTTGGCCTCAATCCCGGCTTTTCTTGCTCTCGCAAAGCGCAGGAAAGGGCATGTTCGGAGCGTTAAAGAAGATAGTCTGGAGCTCGATTGACGGGTCTATCACGCACCCCTACCGTTTAGTCGTCCCGCGTGAGGGTTTCAACGGCGATTTCCGGTCGGGAACCTTAAAACGGGCAACACGTCGAAGGACAGAACCATTGCCGGGAGCGCGATTTCGGCCAATTTTCGAAGCGGCAGGTAACAAGCCGCAGACGATGGAAAAGCCAGTAATGTCGACAAGATACGCGGTCAAAGCAGCGGGCGCCTTCTGCCTCTCGGCTCTGCTCGCCTTTTCGGGTGTCTCGCCCGCCCTGGCGGATGGCGTTTCGCTCGTCCGCGATGCCGAGACGGAAAACATGGTCCGCGAATATGCGCTGCCAATCTGGCGCGCCGCGGGCCTGAACCCGAATTCGGTACGCGTCTATCTGGTGCAGGACGACACCATCAACGCCTTCGTGGCGGCCGGCCAGCGGCTTTTCCTCAATACCGGCCTCATCACCCAGGTCGACACGCCTCTCGAACTGACAGGCGTCATCGCCCACGAAACCGGCCACATGGCGGGCGGCCATCTGGTTCGCGGCACCGAAGCCATGGACAAGCTGAGCATGCCCATGATCGCTTCCATGATCCTCGGCGTCGGCGCCATGGCGGCGGGCGCATGCGACGCGGGCATGGCCGTTATCGCAGGCGGCGCCACCGTGTCGCAGCGCTCGGTCCTCGCCTATAGCCGCCAGCAGGAAGGCAGCGCCGACCAGGCGGGCGCGACCTATCTCCAGAAGGCGGGCATCTCCGGTAAAGGCATGCTCGACCTCTTCGCGAAATTCCGCGACCAGGAAGCGCTGTCGACCACGCAGCAGGACCCGTTCATCCGCAGTCACCCCATCTCCGAAGAACGCCTCGCCTCGCTCGAGGAGCGCGTGAAGGCATCGCCCTTCTACCCCAAGACCGACTCGTCGGAACGGGTGCATCAGTTGAAGATGGTGCAGGCGAAGCTCAACGGCTTCGTCGATGAACCGGAAGTAACCTTCCGCCGTTATCCCGCCTCCGATCAGAGCGACTATGCGCGTTACGCCCGCGCGATCGCGTTTCACAAGAACGGCGACAACGAAAAGTCGCTGGCTGAGCTTGCCCCCCTCCTCCAGAAGGACGCCCGCAATCCCTATCTGTGGGAGCTCAAGGGCCAGGTTCTGTTCGAAGGTGGCAAGGTTCCCGACTCCATCGAACCTTATCGCAAGGCTCTGTCCCTGAAGACCGACGAACCGCAGCTTCAGCTGGAACTCGGCCAGGCGCTCCTCGCGGCGGAAAACCCCGCCTATGACCAGGAAGCCCTCGGCTATCTACAGGATTCCGTCAAACGCGACCCAGAAAATCCGACGACCTTTTTCCAGCTCGCCATTGCATATGGGCGTCTGAACAATATAGGCATGGCGGAACTTTCCACCGCCGAGTACTACGAGTCGATCGGCGAGATGCGCGACGCGCGCGGCCACGCTGCCGTCGCGCAGAAACACTTGAAACAAGGCTCGCCCGAATGGCTCCGGGCGCAAGATCTTATGCAGGAAGAAGGTTGAGTATGCGTCGCTCCGTTTCCACGACCCTTGCCGCAATGGCCGCGCTCGCCCTTGCAGCCCTCGGCCTCGCCGGCGCCGCGACCGCCGGAACGCCCACGACGCAAGCCAGCGGCTTCAGCGCCGAACAGTCAGGCGAGATCGAGAAGATCGTGCATGACTATCTCCTCAAGCACCCCGAGGTGCTGATCGAGGCGATGCAGGAACTCGACAAGAAGCAGGCCGCCACTGACCGTGCAAAACAGGACAGCGCCATCGCTGCCAATCGCGCCGCGATCTTCAATGATGCCGACAGCTACGTGGCAGGCAACCCCAAGGGCGACGTCACGATCGTCGAGTTCTTCGACTACCAGTGCGGCTACTGCAAGCGCAGCTTCGGCCCGCTGATGGAGACGCTGGAGAATGACGGCCATATCCGCCTTGTGCTGAAGGAATTCCCGATCCTCGGTCCGGAGTCGGTCACCGCCACCCGCGCCGCCGTCGCTTCAATGAAGCAGGGCAAGTATTTCGAGTTTCATCAGGCGCTGTTCCGTCACAAGGGACAGCTCACCGACGAAGCGATCATGCAGACCGCCACCGATGTCGGACTCGACACGACGAAGCTGAAGCGCGACATGAACGACACGAAGATCAAGAAGCTCATCAAGCGCAACTACGAGCTTGCCGATGCGCTGGCGATCAAGGGCACGCCGGGCTTCATCATCGGCGGCAAGCTTGTCGCCGGTGCGCTCGATCAGGACGAACTTGTCGCGGCCATCAAGGACGCACGCGAAAGCTGCGGCGCGAACTGCTGACCGTCAGCCTCGCATCGTCAGCCTCGCATCGGGCCCGCCTCAGATAAGTCCGGACAGGGGCGAGGACGGATCGGCATATTTCTTCTTGGGCATGCGCCCGGCAAGATAGGCCAGCCGTCCCGCTTCCACCGCGAGCTTCATCGCCCGCGCCATGCGGATCGGGTCTTTCGCTTCCGCAATCGCGGTGTTCATCAATACGCCGTCGCAGCCGAGTTCCATGGCGATGGCCGCGTCCGATGCCGTGCCCACGCCTGCATCGACGAGCACGGGCACCTTCGCCTGTTCGATGATGAGGCGGATGTTGATCGGATTCTGGATGCCGAGCCCCGAACCGATGGGGGCCGCAAGCGGCATGATCGCGCAGCAGCCAAGCTCTTCCAGCTTCTTCGCCATGATCGGATCGTCGGTGCAATAGACCATCACGTCGAAGCCGTCCTTGATGAGCGCTTCGGCCGCGCGCAGCGTCTCGATCATGTCGGGATAGAGCGTCTTCTGATCGCCCAGCACTTCGAGCTTCACGAGGTTCCACCCGCCCGCCTCGCGCGCCAGGCGCAGCGTGCGCACAGCGTCTTCCGCCGTGTAGCAGCCCGCCGTGTTCGGCAGGTAGGTCACCTTCTTCGGATCGATATAATCGACAAGCATCGGCTCTTTCGGGTTCGACACGTTCACACGCCGTACCGCGACGGTGACGATCTCGGCGCCCGACGCTTCGACGGCGGCGGCGTTCTGCGCCAGGTCCTTGTATTTGCCCGTGCCCACGATGAGCCGCGACCTGTAGGTGCGGCCTGCGATGGTGATGCTGTCGTCGCCGGCCGCATTCGCCTTCGCCGGGTCGATCTTCGCCGTTTCAGTCACCTGGTATCTCCTCGCGGGCGGATCAGCCGCCGCCGACAAAATGAACGATCTCGAGCCGGTCGCCATCCGCAAGTCGCGTCTCGCCATAGACCGAGCGCGGCACGATCTCGAGATTGCGCTCGATGGCGACCTTTCGCGGGTCGAGTCCGAAGCTCTCGATCAGCCCCAGCACCGTCAGCGGCGCTTCGGCCTCGTGAATATCACCATTGACGGTTAACTGCATGCCGGTCTCGCCAAGTCCCTGTCCGCAGGCGCTCTGGGGGTTCCGCAGGGGCACCCGGCCCTCTTGCTGGCCGGGATAATGGGTGAGCGGTCCTCGCAATTCAAGCGGCGCGGCAATGCGGGTTAAAGCCTTTCGCCCATTACGGGACTTGCGTATAACTGGACCGCCTCGAATCGGGGACAGGGGCGCGGGGGGCTTGAGATGGACACATTCCTGCCCCTTTCCCCCAGATAATTCCGCCAGCCGGACCCGGGACGAAAATGGCCAAACGGGCTACAAAATCTGCCGCAAAGCCGATCGCGATGAAGCCGATCTACGTGCTGAACGGCCCAAATCTCAACCTGCTCGGACAGCGGGAACCGGAGATTTATGGCCGCGCGACGCTTGCCGATGTGGAGAAGTCGCTTGCAGCCCGCGCCAAGGCGCTGGGTTCGGCGGTCCTTTGCCTCCAGAGCAACAATGAAGGCGACCTCGTCACCTGGATCCAGGAGGCACGGACGATGGCGCGCGGCGTCATCATCAATGCAGGCGCCTATTCACACACTTCGATCGCCATCCACGATGCGTTGGCGATGCTCGATATCCCCGTGGTCGAGGTTCACATCTCGAACATCTACAAGCGCGAGAGCTTCCGGCATCATTCGCATATCTCCTCCGTCGCCACCGGCCTCATTTGCGGCCTTGGCGTGAAGGGATACGAGCTTGCCCTCGAAGCGATCCTCGCCGACATTTCAAAATAGGATTCCGACATTGGCCGCACCCCGCCAACCGGCACCCAAAGCAGCCCAGTCTTCAGCCAAAGCACCAGAGAGTAATGCAAGCGAGATGAGCAAAGCAGGCGTCGATCAGGAGTTGATCCGGCAGCTGGCGGCCCTCCTGAAGGAGACCGACCTCAGCGAAATCGAAATTGAAACCGGCTCGCTGAAGCTGCGCGTCGCGCGGCAGGTGGGTCAGGTGACGGTCCCCGTCGCGCATCACGCGGCGCCCGCTCCGGCGGCGCCTGCCGCAGCCGCGCCTGCGAGCGACGCCACGCATCCGGGCGCCCTCACCTCGCCCATGGTCGGCACGGCCTATCTCGCCGCCGAGCCGGGTGCCGCGCCCTTCGTGACGGTCGGCTCCAAGGTCACCGCCGGGCAGACGGTTCTCATCATCGAAGCGATGAAGACCATGAACCACATTCCGGCGCAGCGCGCGGGCACGGTGACAAAGATCCTCGTCGACGACGGCCAGCCGGTCGAGTTCGGCGAGCCACTTGTCATCATCGAATAGGCCGGAACGGCCATGTTCGAAAAAGTCCTCATCGCGAACCGTGGCGAGATCGCGCTCCGTATCCACCGCGCCTGTCGCGAAATGGGTATCAAGACGGTCGCCGTCCATTCGACAGCGGATGCCGACGCGATGCATGTGCGCCTCGCCAATGAGAGCGTCTGCATCGGCCCGGCGCCCGCGAGCGAAAGCTACCTGAACATCCCGGCGATCATTTCCGCCTGCGAGATCACGGGCGCCGACGCGGTGCATCCGGGCTACGGCTTCCTGTCCGAGAATGCGCGCTTTGCCGACATTCTCTCCGCCCATGGCATCACCTTCATCGGCCCCACCGCCGATCACATCCGCCTCATGGGCGACAAGATCCAGGCGAAGGTCACGGCCCGCTCGCTCGGCATTCCCTGTGTGCCCGGCTCGGACGGCGCCATCACCACCGACGAAGAGGCCTACAAGGTCGCCGAAGAGACGGGTTATCCCGTGCTCGTGAAGGCGGCGGCAGGCGGCGGCGGGCGCGGCATGAAGGTCGCCCGCTCGCGCGACGAGCTTTCGGGTGCGCTCTCGACCGCGCGCGCGGAAGCGAAAGCTGCGTTCGGCGACGACGCCCTCTACATGGAAAAATATCTTGGCCAGCCGCGCCACATCGAGATGCAGATCATTGCCGACGCGCATGGCAATGTCGCCCATCTCGGCGAGCGCGACTGCTCGCTGCAGCGCCGCCACCAGAAGGTGCTGGAGGAATGCCCCTCGCCCGCGCTCAATGCGGAGCAGCGCAAGAAGATCGGCGACATCGTGCGCAACGCCATCGCCAAGCTCGGCTATCTCGGCGTCGGCACCATCGAGTTCCTCTATGAGGAAGGCGAGTTCTATTTCATCGAAATGAACACGCGCCTCCAGGTCGAGCATCCGATCACGGAAGCCATCACCGGCATCGACATCGTGCGCGAGCAGATCCGCATCGCCGCCGGTCTCGAAATGAGCTTCACGCAGGAAGACGTGACCTTTTCCGGCCACGCCATCGAATGCCGCATCAATGCGGAAGACCCGAAGACATTCACGCCCTCTCCGGGCCGCATCACCGGCTTCCATACGCCGGGCGGCCTCGGCGTACGCGTCGACTCGGCGGCCTATTCCGGCTATCGCATTCCGCCCTATTACGACAGCCTCAT
>DAIEIL010000124.1 GCA_027352645.1 Rhodobiaceae bacterium
AAGCGCATCAGGGATCTGGGGCCAAGCATCGCGATCGACGACTTCGGAACGGGCTACTCTTCGCTTTCCTATCTGAGTGCCTATCCGATAAAGCGGCTTAAAATCGCTCAACAATTCGTCCTCAATATACCAGCCAGCGAGAGCGACATGGTCATCACCAAGGCGACGCTAGGCCTGGCCAGGGAGCTTGGCGTCGATGTGGTCGCCGAGGGCATTCAGACGAAGGCCCAGCTCGATTTCCTTATTTCCGCCGGTTGCACGGTGGGGCAGGGATTTTACTTCAGCGAGCCCGTGCCTGCCGGGCGCACGGCCGAGCTTTTGCGCCGGGGATTCGTTGAACCGGCAGCCGGCGGAAAAGAAAAACTCGCGCCTGACGGAGCCGGGATTCATGGCTAGTGATGAAGACGGGCGCAATAGAGCGATTGCTCGACCGATAAAGCAAACAGACGCTACGGCAACCTGGCGCGACAGACGCACCGGTGCTTTGCGCTTCACGATGTGATGGAGCGCTGTCCGTGGAAGTGGCTATGATGCCGGCCGACTGCGGGGGATGCGGCATCTGGCCATGACCCCCGCTCAATGAACTTCACGTAGCGGAGGCGTCTTGGATTTCTCTCTTTCCCCTGAACTCGTCGAACTGCGCGAACGCACGCGCAGCTTCATTGCCGAGAAGATCATTCCTTTCGAGCGCGATCCGCGCGTGACCTCGCACGGTCCCAACGAAGATCTCCGCCGCGAGCTTGTATCGCTGGCGAAACAGGCGGGACTTCTGACGCCCCATGCTTCGAAGGAGATGGGCGGCCTCGCTCTCAATCACATCGCGAAGTCTGTCGTCTTCGAGGAGGCCGGCTATTCGACGCTTGGGCCGACCGCGCTGAACATTCATGCGCCTGACGAAGGCAATATTCATTTGATGGAGGAAGTCGCGACGCCCGCGCAGAAGGAGCGTTGGCTTCGGCCGCAGGTGGAGGGGCTCATCCGCTCCTGCTTCGCGATGACGGAGCCCTCGCCGGGCGCGGGTTCAGATCCCTCCATGCTCTCGACCGTTGCCGTGAAGCAGGGCTCCGACTATGTGCTCAACGGCACCAAGTGGTTCATCACGGGCGCCGATGGGGCTTCTTATGCGATCATCATGGCGCGCATGGAAGACGGCTCCGCGACCATGTTCCTCACCGACATGGACAAGCCCGGCGTCCATCTCGAACGCAATATGGACGCGATGGATGCCTGCTTCACTGGCGGCCATGGTGTGTTGCGTTTCGAAAATCTCCGCATACCGCAGGAAGATGTGCTCGGCGAGATCGGCAAGGGCTTCCGCTATGCGCAGATCCGGCTTGCGCCTGCGCGCCTTACGCATTGCATGCGCTGGCTCGGCCAGGCGCGCCGCGCGCATGATGTCGCCATTGCTTATGCGGCGCAGCGTCAAGCCTTCGGCAAGCCGCTTGCCGAACATGAGGGCGTCGGCTTCATGCTTGCCGACAACGACATGGACCTGCAGACGGCACGGCTTCATATCTGGCACACGGCCTGGCTTCTCGACCGTGGGGAGAAGGGCAATTACGAGTCGAGCCGCACCAAGGTGGTTTGCTCGGAGGCCACGTGGCGCGTCGTCGATCGCGCGGTGCAGGTGCTCGGTG
>DAIEIL010000133.1 GCA_027352645.1 Rhodobiaceae bacterium
GTCACCGACGTTCCGAGAGAGACCGGCAGATGCGCGCCCAGCGCCTCCACCAATGCGCCATAGCCGCGGATCAGCGGCCAGTTCTCGCCGCTGTCGTAATAGCGATAGAGATCAAGCGCCGAAATCCGCTCGGGCGGAAAGGCGCTGATCGCTTCGTGCAGATGTTCAATGAGGCGATACCAGCGCGCACCGCGATCATGCGCCTCCGCCACCGGCACATCGAGCCCCTTCTCGCCCAGTGCATCGACCGCCTCGAAGCCTGCGTCGATCGCGCGTTGGTAGTCCGCCTTCTCCTCCTCGGTGGCAAGACGCGAACCGAGATGCAGGGTGCGGTCGATGAAGCTTTCGCGTTTGAGATAGGCATGTCCGAGTGCCTCGGCCATGCGCGTCAGCGGATTGACGGCTGCCGAATGAAGCCAATGCGCGCCGCGATCCCATGTCACACCGAGTGAGTCCGTGTCGGTGTGACAACGTCCGCCGATGCGGTCCCTCGCCTCAAGCAGCACAAAGGACAGCCCGTAGTCCTGTGCACGCCGCGCGGCGGCGATACCCGCTGCGCCCGCGCCGACGATAGCGATGTCGACCTCGCCGCTCATGACGCGAGAAGCGTTGCAGCGTGGAAAGCGAGATGATCGTCGATGAAGGTCTGGATGAAGTAGTAGGAATGATCGTGGCCGGGATGCGTGCGCAGCACGAGCTTCTGCCCGGCCTTGGCGCAAGCCTCTTCGAGAAGTTGCGGCTTCAATTCCTTTTCGAGGAAATTATCGGCGCCGCCCTGATCGACGAGGATCTTTTCGTAATGGCCCTTCGCCGCGCCCGCCTCGATGAGACGTGTCGCATCATGCGCCTTCCAAACCTCGCGGTCGGAGCCGAGATAGGCGGTAAAAGCCTTTTCGCCCCACGAACAGCGCGTCGGCGAAACGATGGGCGCGAAGGCGGAAACGGAACGGAAGAGATCGGGATATTTCAGCGCCAGCGTCAACGCGCCATGTCCGCCCATGGAATGGCCCATGATGCCCTGGCGGTTCGCATCGACGGGGAAGTTCTCCGCGACGGCCTTCTGCAAGTCCTTCACGACATAGCTTTCCATGCTGAAATGCGGCGCCCAAGGCGCCTCGGTCGCATCGACATAGAAGCCTGCGCCCTGTCCCAGATCATAGGCCGGATCGTCCGCGACGCCTTCTCCGCGCGGGCTCGTATCCGGCGCGATGACGACGAGATTGAGCGCGGAGGCTTTCCGATAGGCGCCGGCCTTCACCGTGAAGTTCTCTTCCGTGCAGGTGAGGCCCGAAAGGAAAGTCACCACCGGGAAAGGCCCCTCGCCATCCGGTACATAGGCGGAGAAGCGCATGGGCGTTCCCGTCGCTTCCGACCGATGACGGCAAATGTGAAGCGTGCCGGAAAAGCAGCGATGGGACTCGATGAACTCGATGGACATGATACCTCGAACAATTTGATAACGCGGGGCCGCGTCAGGTCTCGATCCAGTAGCTGAGCGTCGGCCTGCCCGTTTCCTGATCGTGCGGCGTCATGCCGATGAGCTTGCCGCCATTGGAAAGAATGACTTTCTTCGACGCCTCATTCTCGGCGTCGCAGCTGACCCGCACACGCGCCAGCCCTTCCGCCCGCGCCACCGGCAGGATGAGCGACAGCGCCCGCGTCGCATAGCCCCGCCGACGCTTCCACGGCACGATGCTGTAGCCGATATGGCCCGGTACGTAGTCCGGCAATTCTTCCGTTCCGTGCTGGAAACGCAACCCGATGACGCCGCTGAACTCGCCATCGTCGATCCAGAAAATCCTGAACGGCAGGCGCGGCGCCGGCGAGCCGTCGGCAAGTTCGACCGTCCCTTCCCACGCGATGAGATCGCGCAGGAATTCGTCAGGATCGTCTTCCACCGCCTCCAGCTCATCGGCACTCACGTCGCGAAACGTGTTCGGAGACCAGCCCTCCCGCAGCGCCGCAGCATAACTCCCGATGAGACCTTTATGCGGCACGACGAGGCTGATCTCCGGCGTGCCCATCGGCGTCAGTAGACGACGACCGAGCGGATCGACTTGCCCTCATGCATCAGGTCGAAGCCTTCATTGATGCGTTCGAGCGGCAGGACGTGGGTGATGAGATCGTCGATGTTGATCTTCTTGTCCATGTACCAGTCGACGATGCGCGGCACATCGGTGCGCCCGCGCGCGCCACCAAAGGCCGAGCCCTTCCAGACGCGGCCCGTGACGAGCTGGAACGGACGGGTGGAGATTTCCTGCCCCGCGCCCGCCACGCCGATGACCGTCGAGACGCCCCAGCCGCGATGGCAGCATTCCAGCGCCTGACGCATTGTGTGCACATTGCCGATGCATTCGAAGCTGTAATCGGCGCCGCCGCCCGTCAGCTCGACGAGATGCGCGACGAGGTCACCCTTGATCTCCTTCGGATTAACGAAATGCGTCATGCCGAACTGGCGGGCAAGGCCCTCGCGCGCCGGGTTGAGATCGACGCCGACGATCATGTTGGCGCCCACCATCTTGGCGCCCTGAATGACGTTGAGGCCGATGCCGCCAAGACCGAAGACGACGACATTCGCGCCCGCTTCCACCTTCGCCGTGAAGATGACGGCGCCGATGCCCGTGGTCACGCCGCATCCGATGTAGCAGACCTTGTCGAAAGGCGCGTCGGGACGGATCTTCGCCAGCGCGATTTCAGGCAGGACCGTGTAATTCGCGAAGGTCGAGCAGCCCATATAATGCAGCACCGGCTTGCCCTTGTAGGAGAAGCGGCTCGTGCCATCCGGCATCAGCCCCTTGCCCTGCGTGGCGCGGATCGACGTGCAGAGATTGGTCTTGTGACTCGTGCAGCTTTTGCACTCGCGGCATTCGGGCGTGTAGAGCGGAATGACATGATCGCCCGGCTTCAGCGACTTCACGCCAGCGCCCACTTCGACCACCACGCCCGCCCCCTCATGGCCGAGGATTGCCGGGAACATGCCTTCCGGGTCCTGGCCCGACAGCGTGAATGCGTCGGTGTGGCAAATGCCCGTCGCCTTGATCTCGACCAGCACCTCGCCCTCTCGCGGGCCTTCGAGCTGCACCGTCTCGATCTCAAGCGGCTTTCCCGCCTCGAATGCCACCGCCGCACGCACGTCCATGTCGTTACTCCAAAGGCTGAATGAATAGCGGCGGCATTGTCGCCGCAGGAAGCCCCTACGACAAGCCTCGATTGGCGTTCAGCGCGGGCGCATGGTCGATGAAAAGAAGGCGGCGGCGAGCAGATGCGACTTGGCCGTCGCTTCGGGGTTGTGCCGCATGATCACGCGCCCGCCTTTGCCCTGATTGCCGAAAGGGTCACTCACCTCGACATCGACGCCCGGCATGTCGAAGCCATGATGCGCGTCCGCCATCACCTCGGTGCAGACCTTCGCGCGGTCGGCCTCGCTCAATCCCTTGACGAGCTTCGTGGCAACCTCCGGGTCGTTGTCATATTGATCGAGCGCACCGGTCACCAGCATCACCGGCGCATCGACGAGATCGCCGAATTCAAATCCCGGCACTCGGTTGAAGAGCCATGTCGAAGGATAAACCGGCATGATCGCCCGGAAGGCGCCGCCTTGCAGGTACCTGTCATTATGCGCTCGCGTCGCCGCGAGCATGGCCGCGACGCCGCCGAATGAAAACCCGGCAACGCCGATGCGATCCCCATCGACCTTCGGATGCTTCACTAGAAATTCCCGCGCGCCATAGAGGTCCGGCAGCGTTTCCGTGACCGTCTTCGGGCGCCCCGCCGCGCCGCCGCCAACCCCTCGCGCCGCCCATTGATCGGGCTCCAGCGTCATGAAGCCAGCCTGATTGAGCACATCCGCATAGCCACCTTCCCGCGCGGAGGCGCCCGCGGAGCCGTGCAGCAGAATGACGGCGGGAAGCTTCCCCACGCGCTGCGGCACACGCAGTCGTGCGGCAATCGTCAGCGGATCTTCATGTAGCGAAGGGAAGGTGATGTAGTGCAGGTTTGCGGGGAGGTTCATCTCTGATGTGGTCATTCGCCGCCCGCGTCTTTCCTGCTTCAATGGCCCCGTTCGATCTCTGGCCGTCTTTACGCAAGACACGAATGCGCGGATCAGGCCGGCGCACAACGCCCCCTAGGGCCGTTCGAGCACCACAAAAGAATAATCTGCGCTATCTTTTAAACTGGCAACATGTCTCTCGCGCGACACCTCTCGCCACCCCGCGCGGTCGAGGGAGAAATGCGCGTCGCCTTCAGGCCTCGCGTGAACTTCGGTAAGATAGATGCGCGTCGCGCGCGGCATGGCCTGACGGTAAATCTCCGCGCCGCCGACAATCATCACCTCGCCCTCCTCGCCGGCGAGCTCAACCCCACGGGCGATGGCGGCATCGAGCGAGTCGAAGATTTCCGCGCCCGGCGCTTCGTAAGCGGCGTCGCGCGTGACGACGAGATTGGGCCTGCCCGGCAGCGGTCTTTTGGGAAAGGACTCGTAGGTCTTGCGGCCCATGACGATGGGCTTGCCCATGGTCGTTCGTTTGAAGAAAGCCATATCGCCGGAAAGCCGCCAGGGCATCGCATTATCGCGGCCGATGACGCCGTTCTCGGCAATGGCGATGACGAAGCTGATATGCACCATTCAGACAGCGACCGGCGCCGCGATATGCGGATGGGCCTCATAGCCTTCGAGCTTGAAGTCGTCATAGGTGAAATCGAAGATCGACTTCACATCGGGATTGATGCGCATCTTCGGCAAGGGCTTCGGCTCGCGCGAAAGCTGCAGGCTCGCCTGGTCGAGATGGTTCGAATAGAGATGCGCGTCGCCGAAGGTGTGGATGAACTCTCCGGCTTCGAGCCCCGTCACCTGCGCGACCATCATGGTGAGAAGCGCATAGGAGGCGATATTGAAAGGTACGCCGAGGAAGATGTCCGCCGAGCGCTGATAGAGCTGGCAGGAGAGCTTGCCCTCGGCGACATAGAACTGGAACAGGCAATGGCAAGGCGGCAGCGCCATGTGATCGACATCGGCGACATTCCAGGCCGAGACGATGAGACGCCGCGAATCCGGGCTTTTCCTGATCTGCTCGATCAGGTTCTTGATCTGGTCGATCTTCTCGCCGTTCGGCGCGGGCCACGATCGCCACTGATGACCATAGACGGGCCCCAGATCACCCTTCTCATCGGCCCAGTCGTCCCAGATGCCGACGCCATTCGCCTTCAGATAGGCGATGTTGGTGTCGCCCGCGAGGAACCAGAGCAACTCGTGAATGATGGATTTCAGATGCAGCTTCTTGGTCGTGACCATCGGGAAGCCGTCGGCGAGATTGTAGCGCGACTGCCAGCCGAAGGTGCTGAGCGTGCCCGTGCCGGTGCGGTCGGTCTTCTTGACGCCGTGGTCGCGCACGTGGCGCATCAGGTCGAGATACTGCTTCATCGGCTTCGCTCCGGGGATTCGTATTGGAAGCTTACAGCGCGCGCGCCTTCAGCGCATCGCCGCAGACGGCCTATCCACAGACAATTTCAATTCTCGATTTCAACTCGCCCGATTCCATCGCGAATCGGTGCAATACCCTGATTTCAGGCGCTTTTTTGCACGAATCTGGGACTCGAGTCGAAAGCGCAGCCCTAAGCGCGCATCGCGCGAGGCGTCCTTTATTTTCGGATGAGGAACGCCTATATAAGGCCTGTCAGCTTCGGCTGACTATGGTGATAAACGGGCTACATAATAAGCCATTCGGACCCGGGGGCGGTACCCGGCGCCTCCACCAATTATCTCCCCGTCGTGGCGGGAATTCTTGGGGGCGAACTAGGATCGACGAGGGTGTAAAAGTAGTTCTTTTGCCCGGCATGGTTCCGCCGTCATCGGGCCGTTTTATAGTTGCCAACGACAACTATGCTGAGGTTGCCGTCGCTGCGTAATGCAGTGCCAGCACTTCGATTGAAGTCCTTGACTTTAGCCGGTTAAGGCGGGGTTCGGGGGTACCTGGCAACAGAAACCCCCACTTCACCCGGCGGGAGATACTTCCATGCCAAGTGCCGATCCGGGGGCCGAAGCAGACCCCGCAATCCAGCCACGCAATATCCATTTCGGCTTCGATTCCGAACTGCCGGTCAACTGGCATTCGGGCAATCCGGCGATCAGCCATTTCTACGATGCGCTGTCCCTCACCTTTCCCGAAGGCGAGCGCTTCTTCATCGACAGCGTGCGCCACTTCGCGGACCGCATTACCGACCCGGAGCTCAGGCGCGACGTTCAGGCCTTCTGCGCGCAGGAAGCGATCCATTCGCGCGAACACCGTTCCTACAACCACCTGCTCACGACGCATGGTATTCCGGTCGGAGGCGTGGAGCGCTTCATCGCGAAGGCGCTGCGCATTTCCCAGCATTGGATTCCGGCAAAGAGCCAGCTCGCCGCAACCTGCGCCTATGAACATTACACAGCCCTCTTCGCTGAAGCGATCCTCGGCGACAGCCGCGTCATGGCAGGCGCGCATCCGCTTTATCGCGATCTCTGGCGCTGGCACGCCATGGAGGAGGAAGAGCACAAGGCCGTCGCCTTCAACGTCTACCAGACCGTCTGTCCGGGCGTCGCCGGATACCTCCGCCGCGTCCTGCTGATGAGCCTCGCCACCTTCGATTTCCTGATCACGATCCCGTTGCTTCAGGCTTGGCTCATGGCCAAAGGCGGCGAGTTCTGGAACATGCGCTCCTGGGCGCACGCCTGTTATTACCTGTGGATTTCACCCGGTATCTGGCGTCACGTCATGTTGGGGGTCTTCGCCTATCTCGCTCCCGGTTTTCATCCGGCGACAAGGCCCGTGAAGCCCGAGGTGCTCGCTTGGCGCCTGCATTATCGCGCGACAGCGAACCGTCCTCCCCGGATGACACCCACGCTCTTCGGCGAATAAGCCACCATCGACGCATTGGCGATGTCTAACATCTGGACCTCAGGCCGAAACGCTGATTGAATCACCGACGAAGAGCGGCCAAAAGACAGGCTGCAGGCTTGTGAGCGGAGAGTTCCCCTTGGCTGAAGACCTGATGCATTACGACCTCATGGCGCAGGAAGCGCTGCGCGGCGTCATAAAGCGCGCGCTCGACGTCGTGCTGAAAAAGGGGCTGCCCGGCGAGCATCACCTCTACATCTCCTTCCGCACCGAAGCGCCCGGCGTCAGCATTTCGGAAAAACTGCGCAAGCAATATCCTGAGGAAATGACCATCGTGCTCCAGCACCAGTTCTGGAACCTCGATGTGCGCGAGGACGGTTTCTCGGTCGATCTCACCTTCAACAAGATCCCCGAGACGCTGGTCGTGCCCTATTCGGCCGTTCAGGGCTTTTTCGACCCGAGCGTCCAGTTCGGCCTTCAGTTCGAGGTGAAGAAGCCTGAGGCGTCGGAAACGCCGAAAGCCGAGGCCAGGGCGGAGGAAGCCCCGGCTGCGCCCTCCGGCGACGGCGCCGTGGTAAGCCTCGACGCTTTCCGGAAGAAGTAGCCTTCCCGATTACTTCCCTTTCCTCACCCCCTTTCCGTCGCGCCCCGCTTCATGCGGGGCTTCACGTGCCTTTATTGGGCATGAATCGGGAGGAAAAGACGTGGATGGCCCGGTCAAGCCGGGCCATGGCGGCCGAGTAAGGGAGCCCTCCCCCATCCTTCCCCCACGCTTCCCCCCGTGCTAAATCAGCGCCCATCGAAAAAAGCCTTTGAGGAGCGCTGCGCGATGACGAAGACCCGCACGGAAACCGACACATTCGGCCCGATCGAAGTCCAGGCTGACAAATATTGGGGCGCGCAGGCCCAGCGCTCGCTCGGCAATTTCAAGATCGGCTGGGAGAAGCAGCCGCTCCCCGTCGTCCGCGCCCTCGGCATCGTGAAGCGCGCCGCCGCGGAAACGAACGTGAGCCTTGGCCGCCTCGACGCGAAGATCGGCGAAGCCATCGTCAAGGCCGCGCAGGAAGTGATCGACGGCAAGCTCGACGAGCATTTCCCTCTCGTCGTCTGGCAGACGGGCTCCGGCACTCAGTCGAACATGAACGCCAACGAAGTCATCTCGAACCGCGCCATTGAAATGCTCGGCGGCGAGATGGGCTCGAAGAAGCCCGTCCATCCGAACGATCACGTCAACATGTCGCAGTCGTCGAACGACACCTACCCGACCGCGATGCATGTCGCCTGTGCCGAGGAAATCGTCCATCGCCTTCTGCCCGCGCTGAAGAAACTCCGCGACGCGCTCAATGCCAAGTCGGTGGAGTGGAAGGACATCATCAAGATCGGCCGCACCCACACGCAGGATGCGACGCCGCTGACGCTCGGTCAGGAATTCTCGGGCTATACGCAGCAGGTCACGAACGGCATCGCCCGCATCGAGCAGACGCTTCCCGCGCTGATGCAGCTCGCGCAGGGCGGCACCGCCGTCGGCACCGGCCTCAACGCGCCGATCGGCTTTGCCGAAAAGGTTGCCGAGCGCATTGCCGCGATCACGGGCCTTGCCTTCACCACCGCGCCGAACAAGTTCGAGGCGCTCGCCGCTCATGACGCGATGGTCTTCAGCCACGGCGCCATCAACACCGTCGCGGCCTCGCTCTTCAAGATCGCCAACGACATCCGCCTCCTCGGTTCGGGGCCACGCTCCGGTCTCGGCGAGCTGTCCCTGCCGGAAAACGAGCCCGGCTCGTCGATCATGCCGGGCAAGGTCAACCCGACCCAGTGCGAGGCGATGACGCAGGTCTGCGTGCAGATTTTCGGCAACAATGCCGCGCTCACCTTCGCCGGATCGCAGGGCCACTTCGAACTCAACGTCTACAATCCGGTGATGGCCTACAACTTCCTGCAGTCGGTTCGGCTCATGGCCGACGCGGCGGTGAGCTTCACCGACAATTGCGTCGTCGGCATCGAAGCCCGCACGGACAACATCAAGGCCGCTCTCGAACGCTCGCTGATGCTCGTCACGGCTCTTGCACCGAAGATCGGCTATGACAACGCGGCCAAGATCGCCAAGACCGCGCACAAGAACGGCACGACGCTCCGCGAGGAAGCTGTCGGCGGCGGCTATGTGACGAATGAAGAATTCGACGCCGTGGTCCGCCCCGAGAAGATGATTTCGCCGGAGTAACAATCAGGGAATCCGCGAATGCCAGCCGAGATCAAACGCTCCGTCAGCATCGCGGGTCACCGCACCTCGATTTCTCTTGAGCGCCCCTTCTGGGAAGCGCTCAAGGAAATCGCCTGTTCCGAAGACGTGTCGGTGAACGAACTCGTACGCCGCATCGACGAGGGCCGCGACAATGAGGGCAACCTCTCGGGCGCGGTCCGCGTCTATGTCCTCGCCCATTTCAAGAACAAGGCAAGCTGCGCAGTCTGAACTTTGCCCTCATGCCCCGGACAGGCCGGGCCATGAGCTGCGGGAGCTAGATTACTGCAATGCCGCCTCAGGCTCCGCCGGTCGTTTCATCGGCAGCGGTATGCCGGCGACCGCCGGACCCTTCGCCTTCAACTCCTCGTCGCTGAGACCGAGCAGGTTCTTCAATTCCACCGGAATGGCATCGACACCGGCTTCCTTCGCCGTGTCGGCAATGATGCGCTTCGCCACGAAGCCTTGAAGAGCAATCGTATCGTTGCGCCGCTCCAGCGCGCCGAGCTTGCCCGCCACGATCGTCGAGAAGGCAGGCACGCCTTGCGGCTCATCCGGCGTCACAGTGAGCTCTGCGTCGGCCGCCAGCCGTCCGAGATCAAGCATGGCCGCGAGCTTGGCCTTGCCGCCCTTCAGTTCCAGCGCATCGCGATCCATCCGCACGACGCCATCCTTCACCGCGAAGTCGCCGTCGAGCCCCGCCACCGGCGTATTGCCGCTGCCGAGCGCATCCCTCTCCAGAGCGGCGAACTGATCGAGCGACTTCAGCGTCTTGAGCCCTTCCGAGAAGGCGGGAAGGCCGAGCGGCGCGAGCCCGGCGTTGCGCGTCTTAACGGCCCCCTTGCCTTCGATCGAGGAGATGAGGGCAAGCCAGCTCCTGCCATGACCGGAGAGTTCCGCATTGATGTCCGTCCGCCCCGTGCCGAAGGAAGCGCCGAAGGCCTGCGGACCGGCAAGCGCGATATCCGCGCCCTCGAGCGCGACGTTCAGCGCAATGCCCGCCTCGCCATTCTTGCCACTATCGATGCGTGCGCCGATCGTCGCGCTGCCATCGGCGAATTTTGCCGTGAAGGGCGCTGCGGAAAGAACGCCATCGGCCAGTGCCAGATGCATGTCGCTTTCGTCGAGGTGTGCACTCGCGAGCTTAAGGGCCTTGGCTTTCAACTCGACATCCCCGTCGAATGATCCGAGAGCAGACCAATCGAGCGCCGAGGTTGGCCAGAGCGAACCCTTGTCCGCTGCGTTGGTTGCGAATACTGCGGAGAGGTCGAGCGCGTTTGCCTCAAACTTGCCGGAGAGTTGCGGCTTCTTGCCCTCCGCCACCGGCGCGGTCCATGTCGCTTCACCGGACAGATGCAGATTGCCTGCGACAGCTTCGAGATTGCTCAGGGCAAGGGTGGCAGGATCGCGCTTCACATCGCTCGAAAAGACGAAGCTCGGGCCTGCCGCCTGCGCGACGATGAAATCGGAAATGCCGCGCGTCGTGCCGATGGCGGCGAGAACCGGCGCAATCTCCGACGCGGAGACTTCAACATGCCCGGCAAATGCCGCGCTCCCGAACGGATCGGACAATTCGCCCTTCGCGTTGAAAGTACCCTGCCCGACATTGACGCGCAGCGACGTCTCAAAAGGCTTTTCCGCCGGACCGGCCATCTGGAGCGTCGCGGTGCCCGCGCCCGACACGCCTTCGCCGGGCGTGAAACCCATTTGCGAAAGCAGCACACGCCCGTCGGCATTCGCGGCATTGGCGAGCAGGTCGATATGTTCGATCTTGCCGTCCGTCGCATGGCCAAGCTTCATCACGGCGTCGACGCGGCTGCCGCCCGCCACGCCCTTCAGCATCAGCGTGTCGAGCCTCGTCTGCTTGTCCTCGCCTGCGTCTGAAGTCGTGTCGAGCGTCAATTGCAAGGGCCCCTTGAGGCCCGGCGCGTTGATGCCCGTCAGCGCGAAGAGCCTGTCCGTTTTTTCCGCCGCGATCTCACCATGGAGATTACCCTGAAGGGCCGAGACATCGCCTCGCGTCAATCCGGAAAGCACACCCGCAACCGTCACCTTCGCACCCGCCAGGTCGGCAGCAGCAAAACGCCTGATATCGAGTTCGCCCTTTGTCATTGCCGCGGACAGGTCGAGCCCGGCCACGGCCTCGCCATTGAGGGTGATCTTCTCCGCCGTTAACCCGACATCGACGTCATTTGCGTCGAGCAGCGCCAGCGGCTTCGGCGCCGTAGCCGGCCAGAGAGCAATCAGCGGATCGAGATCGAAATCCTTTGCCGTCAACGCGCCGCGCAGCAGCGGACGGCCATCGCGCGCGGTAAAGGCGATATCTCCCTTGAGATCGGCCGCATC
>DAIEIL010000140.1 GCA_027352645.1 Rhodobiaceae bacterium
TCTTGAGGCCGCCGGAGATCCAGCGCTTGCGGGCGGCGACGGGCGAATTATGCGCGGTGAACCAGGTGCAGCGTGCGCCTTCTTCAAGCGCGCGGAGCGGATGGAGCGTGCGGCCGTTGCCGATCGCCATGTGGCAGCCGCTTTCGACCGCGATTTTGGCGGCGGCGACTTTCGTCTTCATGCCGCCGCGGCTCATCTCGCTTGCTGCGTCGCCCGCCATGCCCATGATCTCGGGCGTGATGTCGGCGACTTCCGGAATATGCGTCGCTCCGGGCTCGGAAGGCGGGGCAGTGTAGAGACCATCGACGTCGGAGAGCAGGACGAGGCAGTCCGCCGAGATCATGCTCGCCACGCGGGCGGCGAGACGGTCATTGTCGCCATAGCGGATTTCGCTCGTCGCCACCGTGTCGTTCTCGTTGATGACAGGCACGGCGCCGAAGCGCAGCAGCGTGTTCAGCGTCGAACGTGCATTGAGATAGCGCCGCCGCTCCTCCGTGTCGTCGAGCGTCAGAAGAATCTGTGCGCAGTTGCGGCCATAGGCGCTGAGAATTTCCTGATAAGCGTGAGCGAGGCTGATCTGACCAACGGCGGCGGCGGCCTGGCTTTCCTCAAGCTTGAGCTTGCCGGAAGGCAGGCCGAGCGCGCGACGGCCGAGCGCGATGGAGCCGGAGGACACGATCAGCATTTCCTGCCCGCGCGCGCGCATCGTTGCCACATCCTCGATGAAGGCGTGGAGCCATGTGCGGTTGAGCTTGCCGGTTTCCTTTTCCGTCAGAAGGGCCGAGCCGATCTTGACCACGACGCGCTGGGCATTGCTGAGACGCGCGATCATTTCGAAACCCCTCGGCGGGACTTCACTCCTTGCCCGATCATGGACGCCACCCTTCTTCCGGCTCCTCGGCCGCTTTCTTTTCTTCGGCTTTGGCGGCGGCTATTTCGTCGGCGACGAGGTGCAGCACTTTGTCGACGCCTTCGCCCGAGACGCCGGAAATGACATGGACCTTCTTGCGGCGGCTCGCCTTCACCAGCGCCTTGCGCTTCTCCTCGCGCTCTTCTTCCGACAGCGCGTCGCATTTGTTGAGGCAGAGGATTTCCGGCTTGTCTTCCAGACCTGCGCCATAGGCTTCGAGTTCGTTCCGGATGACGTGATAGGCCTCGGCCACATCTTCCTGCGTGCCGTCGACGAGATGGACGAGAACGCGGCAGCGCTCCACATGCCCGAGGAAACGGTCGCCGAGGCCTGCGCCTTCGCTCGCGCCTTCGATGAGGCCGGGAATGTCGGCAAGGACGAAGGTGCGCGCGTCGATGCTCACGACGCCGAGGCCCGGCGTCAGCGTGGTGAAGGGATAGTCCGCGATCTTGGGCTTCGCCGCGCTGACCTTGGCGAGGAATGTGCTCTTGCCCGCATTGGGCAGGCCGACAAGGCCCGCATCGGCGATGAGTTTCAACCGCAGCCAGATCCACATCTCCTGGCCTTCCTGGCCGGGATTGGCGCGGCGGGGCGCGCGATTGGTCGAGCTCTTGAAGTACGCATTGCCGAAGCCACCATTGCCGCCCTTGAGCAGCACGACGCGCTGGCCGACTTCCGTGAGGTCGGCCAGCAGCGTTTCCTCGTCTTCGTCATAGACCTGCGTGCCGACGGGTACCTTCAGCACCGCGTCTTCGCCGTTGAAGCCGTGGCGGTTCCGGCCCATGCCATGCATGCCGGTCTTGCCTTTGAAATGCTGCTGGTAGCGATAGTCGATGAGCGTGTTCAGGCCCTCGACGCATTCGATCACGACATCGCCGCCCTTGCCGCCGTCGCCGCCGTCGGGGCCGCCGAATTCGAGGAACTTCTCGCGGCGAAAGCTCACCGCACCGGCGCCGCCGTCGCCAGCCCGGATGTAGATTTTCGCCTGGTCGAGAAATTTCATTCTGTCGTCTCGCTTGCGAGTGGGTTGTGCATTGCCGCGCGCGCCCTCGGCAGTTCCATCCGGAGTCCGCGCAGCTTGGCACGGCGCGCTTCGGACCAGATCTCATTTTCCGCAATATAGCGGAAGCCGAGCTTGGTCAGAACGCGGCCGGAAGCATGATTTTCGACGAAGTGTCCCGCCGTCAGCCTTTCGACGGGAAGCCGGGCGAAAGCCTCGGCGACGAGCCGCTTCGCGGCTTCCGTCGCGATGCCGAGGCTCCACCACGCTTCGCCGATCCAGTAGCCGAGCTCGAAGGTGGCGCCGCCTTCATCCGCCGCGTCGAGGCCGACCGAGCCCACCAGCTCGCCATCCCGGTCGATCGCATAGGCATAGCCCTGCTGTGCGGCCCGGCGCGCGCCATGCGTCGCGATCCATTGTTCGGCGAGGCCGTCCTTGTAGGGGTAGGGCACGCGAGCCAGCATGCTCGCCACTTTCCAGTTGCCGGCGAGCGCCTGAACGCGCGGCGCGTCGTCGAGATTGAAGTGCCTCAGGACCAGCCAGTCCGTTCTCAGAACGTCCTGCATCGGGTGCTCTCCCGGACCGGAGTGCCGTTCGCAGAACGGGCACGCGGCCAAAAACAGAGAGGGAGCAGTGCCCTTCGCAGTCCCCTCGCGCTTCGCCGCCATATCTGCGAAGGGCGCCGGGAGGACATTAAAAAAGGGAGATGGCGGCCCATCTCCCTCTCGATTTCGATGGTCGCCACCTGCGAGGTGGCGAAACCTCGCGTCTTCAGTCGGCCGCAGCGGCCGGAGCGCCGGCCGGCATGACGGATACGTAGGTGCGGCCGTTTTTGCGCGCACGGAAGGAAACAACACCTTCGGTCGTCGCAAAAATGGTGTGGTCCGTGCCCATGCCGACATTGGCGCCGGGATGCACCTTTGTGCCGCGCTGACGGATGATGATGTTGCCGGAGATGACAGCTTCACCACCGAACTTCTTCACGCCAAGACGACGACCGGCGCTATCGCGACCGTTGCGGGATGAACCGCCTGCTTTCTTGTGAGCCATTTGTCTCTACTCCTGCCTCAGCCTGCGATCTCGACGATCTTGACGAGCATCAGATCCTGGCGATGGCCGTTCTTGCGGCGATAATTCTGACGACGACGCTTCTTGAAGACGGTGAGCTTGGGGCCGCGGGTCAGTTCGACGATCTCGGCCTTCACGCTCGCGCCATCGACGAGCGGCGCACCGATCTTCGTCGCGCTGCCTTCGCCACCGATCATCAGGACCGGGAGGTCGATCTTATCGCCGGCCTGTGCTTCGACGCGCTCCACTTCGAGGAGCTCGTCCTTAGCGACCTTGTACTGCTTGCCGCCGGTCCGGATGACTGCGAACATGGGAAACCACCATATAACGGAAAAGGGCCAGGCGCGGCGGAAGTGCCACGGCCCGGGCCGAATTGGGGGGGAATATACAGGGGGAGGACCGTCTGTCAAGGCGAGAAGCCCTTGGGAACCGGCCCTTTCAGCCCCTTTCGGTCTGTCGGAAAGACCGCCAGAGGCAGACTCCGAGGAAATAGACCGAAACGAGCAGGAAGGCCCCATAAGCCACCGGCATGGCCTGCGCCGGGGTAAGGCTGGACCCGCTCGCCAGCACCAGCGTGAAGGTAAGGGCCCCCCAGGCGCCCGTCATGAGAAGATTTAGTGACCTGAGCGCCCGGACACGGAAGGGATGGATGAATTTGAGGGGTACGAAGGTCAGCGCCCCCAGCACAGCGACGGCTGTCAGGTTTACCCAGGGCCCGCTCGTCGTCAGGTAGAAATAGAGGATGACGAGGTTCCAGACCGCCGGAAAGCCGGAGAAATAATTGTCCGGCGTCTTCATGTCCTTGTTGCCGAAGCAATAAAGGGACGTCGTCATGATGTAGGCGGCGGCCGGGATCTCGAAGCCCCCGGGCACCATGCCGAAGCGGTAGACAATAAGGGCTGGGATTACCGTGTAATTGAGGTAGTCGATGATGTGGTCGAGGATCGCGCCGTCGAATCGGGGCGCGAATTCGGTCACGCGGACCTTGCGGGCCATGGGCCCATCGAAACCGTCGATCAGCAGCGCCGCGCCGAGCCAGAGCAGGACGAGCCGCAAGTCGCCTGCGATCAGCGCGGCGATGGCCAGTAGCCCGGCTACGGCGCCGGACGCCGTGAAGGCGTGGACCGCCCAGGCGGCAAAGACGCGGGGCCGGAGCCGTTCCACTCCGGGTTTGGCAGCTTTTTGCTCTGTACGCGCGTCGCTCATGGCGAAACTTTAGCAGGATCGGGGCCGCCAAAACGTCCTTTCTGCGCAGCGGCGCAAAAAGGAGAGATTTATGGCCGTTCAGGCACTTGTGCCGGCGCAATAGCTCGGTCTACATTCCGCGCCGCTTCCACATGGCAGCCGCGCGCCTCGCCGCCGGCCCCATACCTCGCGGAGAGGTGGCTGAGTGGTTGAAAGCACCGCACTCGAAATGCGGCATAGGGGTGACTCTATCGGGGGTTCGAATCCCTCCCTCTCCGCCACTAAATCTCCATCTCCGCCCGATTTCGATCTTTCCCGAGTTTCCCGGCGCTGCTCAGGGCTTCGCTTCGTTGGCGATGCCTTCTGCACCCATGTAGACGACGAGAAACTTTAGCGGCACGGAGCCGGTGTTCTGGCCGTGATGGGGCACGCCTTGCACTTCGATGAAGGCGTCGCCCGCGCGGTAGACCTTCTTGCCGAGCGTTCCGTAGTCCACGGTGAGTTCGCCTTCGAGCACCTGAAGATACATCGGCGTCTGATGGACGTTGGGCTCACTCGTCGCTCCGACAGGCAGGGTGATCAGCTCGGAGACGATCCGCGGCTTGCCTTCGGGGTACTTGAACGGCTTGCCCATAACGTCGGTACTGGTATCGAGCAATACCTTCCCTTTGTAAGCAACAATGCCGGTCGTGTCGGCGGCCTGCGCGGCCCATGGGCCAAGCGCAAGGCTGACGGCGATCAGGTGTGGAATGGCATGGGCGAACAGCTTGCTCATCTTCTCCTCCCGACAGGTGGTTTGTAACGCACCGAAATTATTCCGGAAGGAGGCCTGAGCCTCACTGATCCTGCGCAAAGAATGTCGCCAGGGGCGATGGGACTGGCCCGCGCGGAATCCGCGAGAGCCAGTTCACCGATCGACAAATGAAGAGCCATATATCCAACGGGCAATTAGCCCGATGCCTTGCCCGCCTTCTCGAAGTCGCTCGCGTTATGACGCTCGGGGAGCTGGCTCGCCTGATCGCCCCAGACGCGGTTGACCATGCGACCGCGCTTGACCGCGGGGCGCTCGGCGATCTGCTCGGTCCAGCGATTGACGTGCTTGTATTCTGCGACGTTCAGGAATTCTCCGGCCTCGTAGAGGAGGCCCTTGGCCAGCGAGCCGTACCAGGGCCAGATCGCGATGTCGGCGATCGTGTAGGTGTCGCCCGCGATGTATTCGCTTTCGGCGAGGCGGCGATCCAGAACGTCGAGCTGACGTTTGGCCTCCA
>DAIEIL010000148.1 GCA_027352645.1 Rhodobiaceae bacterium
TGCGCCGGCATTCACATGAGCGACATTCCAGGCTTCCCCTACAACATCCTCTGGGAGGAGCGGCAGCTTCTCTCCGTCGCCAATCTCACCCGACAGGACGCGATCGACTTTCTGCGCATCGCCCCCTCGCTCGGCATTCAGACGACAACGGTTGCCTATCCGCTCGCCCGCGCGAATGAAGCGCTCGACGATCTGCGCGCGGGCCGCCTCACCGGCGCCGCGGTTCTGGTCCCGTGATCCGCGCCCCATATGCAGGCGCGGAGTGACGCAGGCACGCGTTTCTGACTTCGATCAAAGCGGCTTCGACCCGACCACATCAAAATGATGACGATTTGCCAGTGGGCGTGGCCGCAGTCGTCAGGCCGGCCCCGGCGACGATGTGAAGGGCGAGGCCATGTTCAAATCCATTCTCGTGCCCACAATGGGCTTTTCCAGCGACCCCGTTGCGCTTGAGACCGCGGTGCTCGTCGCGCGCGCATTCAAGGGCCACCTTGAATGCGTGCATGTCAGGCCCGACTCGCAGCAGATACTTATTCAGGCTGCGGGCTATGACATGGGCATGGGCATGGGAACGCAGATGGTGATGGGCGATCTGATCGACGTGCTGCAACGCGAGGATGCGAAGCGGACGGAGCGCGCGCATAAAACCTTCGAAGCCTTTTGCAAGCGCGAGGCGGTGCCGCTCGCCACTGCGCCAACCGGAGAGCCCTCCGCGACTGCCGCCTGGCGTGAAGTATCGGGCCGCGAATCCGACATCCTCGTCGCAGAGGCCCGCGTCCACGACCTTACCGTTTTCGGAAACGTCACCGCCCTTGGCGGGCTCGCCCGCACCATTGCCGGCACCATGCTTATCAATGGCGGCCGCCCGCTCCTTCTCGCCGCGCCGCATGCGCCGAAACAGATCGGCAAATCGGTCGTCGTCGCCTGGAAGCCTTCGCCGGAAGCGGCGCGCGCGGTCAGCGCCGCCATGCCGATCCTCGCCGACGCCGCGAAGGTCACGGTCGTGACGATTGCGGAAAACGAGGAGGAGACGGCAAACTCCGCCGAAGCGCTGGTGGCCAACCTGCGCTGGCACGGCATCAATGCGGAAATTTCCTATATGGCGCATCCGGCCGGTCCGACCCAGGACACGCTCCTGCAGTGCGCGAAGGAGGTCGGGGCCGATCTTCTCGTCATGGGCGCCTATGGGCACAGCCGTCTCAGCGAATTCGTCTTCGGCGGCGTAACCCGCCATGTGCTTGGCGGAGCACCGATCCCGGTGCTTCTCGTACACTGATCCCGTGAGGCGTCAGGGACGTATTTCGATCGTTGTCCCGTCATCGACCGCATTCCAGATTTCCTCGATGGCGATATTGCCGACGCCGATACAGCCATTGGTCCAGTCGGTGAAGAAGCGCACCGGGTCCTTGCGGCCGAACGCGCGCGGCATGCCATGGATGAAAATGTCGCCGCCGGTATCGCCGCCCTTCGCACGAAGGCGGTCGGCCGGGTTCGGATAGGAGATGTGAAGTGCGCGGTGATATTCCGTCTGGCGCAACCGGCGGTCGATCACATAGACGCCTTCGGGCGTCCGGCCATCTCCCTTCAGGCGCTTGGGGCCTTTGGGGTGGCTGCCCAACGCGATCGGATAGGCGCGGATCACGATGCCCTTCACCATCAGGTCGAGTTCACGCTTCGCCTTCCAGACGACAATCCGGTCGGCCTTGGGCAATTCGTCCGGCGCGAGCGGCGTCGCCATGACCGCGCCGCCGATCAGCATGAAGATTGCGGCAGCGAACAGAGTGCGGAAGGATAGCTGGATCATGAGGCCTTCAATTCTGAAACTCTGCGGCATCGGCGCTCTCACTGCCATCGTGCTCGGCGCGATCCATCCGGCATCCGCGGACGATCTCGTCGGCGTGACAACCGTCTATGAGACGCGTCATGAGGATACTCTGCCCGATATCGCGCGGCGCTTCGACCTCGGCTATGTCGAAATCAGAACCGCCAACCCGGATATCGATCCCTGGCTGCCGGGCGCCGGGCATTGGCTGCAGCTGCCGACGCAGCACATCATCCCTCTCGCCCCGCGGCGCGGCATCGTAATCAACCTGCCGGAATTGCGGCTTTATAATTTCGGTCCGAAAGGCGAGGTCGCGACCTTCCCGCTCGGCATAGGGCGCGAGGGCAAGGAAACACCGCTCGGCACGACGAAAATCGGGGCCAAGACCATGAACCCGACCTGGGTGCCGACGGCTTCCGAACATGCGGAAAATCCCGATCTGCCCCAGTCGATCGGACCCGGCCCCGACAATCCAATGGGGATACGCGCGCTCTATCTCGCATGGCTCGGCTACGCGATCCACGGCACCAATAAGCCCTATAGCATCGGGCGTCGTGACAGCCATGGCGGCATCAGGCTTTATCCG
>DAIEIL010000190.1 GCA_027352645.1 Rhodobiaceae bacterium
ATACATGCACTTGTCCTTCGGCATGTTGCCGACATGGAGCAGGCAGAAGATGTTGCCGACATGGAGGCCCTTGATGAGCTCTTCCATGCGCTGGCGCACGGTTTCGGGGCTTCCCGCGATCACATGGCCCTGTTCGGTGAGGTCCTTCCAGGTGAGCGACGAATAGCCGTCGATCGGCGGCGCGTATTGCGAGAGCGCGCCGGTCTGGATCGTCTTGATCGTGCGGTAGCCGGGCGCGTCGGCAAAGCCCGCATAGACGTGGAGACAGCGGTTGTAGAAATAGCTCACATGCTCCGAGTAGAGCCGCTCGGCTTCCTCATCCGTCTCCGCGACGCAGATCGTCTGTGCGAAGCCCGCGCGATAGGGTGAGGTGTCGGGCGCGTTGCGCTCCGTCACGCGATCCCAATAGCCCTGAAGCAGCGCCTTGGCGCGGATGTAACCGGAAAAGGAGAGGTAGGAATAGGAATAGGTGTTGTCGATGCAGAAGTCATAGGTCTCGACCGATCCGCCGCCGGGAATATGGACCGGCATCGGATTCTGGATCGGCCGCGGCCAGATGTTGACGTGGCGGAGCTTGTTGTAACGGCCATTGAAGGCGAAGGGCTCCGGATTTTCCCAGGCTTCCTTGATGAGGTCATGCGCCTCTGAATATTTCTCGCGCGTCAGCGCCGGAATCTGGCCGTAGCAGTAATTGGTGTCCATCGAGGTGCCGACCGGGAAGCCCGCGACGAGGCGGCCGCCCGAAATGCAGTCGAGCATCGCGAATTCCTCCGCGACACGCACCGGCGGATTGTAGAGCGCGATCGAATTGCCGAGCACGACGAGGCCGACATCCTTGGTGCGCCGCGCAAGGCTCGCCGCGATGATGTTCGGCGACGGCATGATGCCGTAGCCGTTCTGGTGATGCTCGTTGACGCCGATGCCGTCGAAGCCGAGCGTGCCCGCATATTCGAGCAGGTCCATATGTGTGTTGTAGACCTCGTGCGATTTCGCGGGATCGAAGAGCTTCGAGGGAATATCGACCCACACCGAACGGTACTTCTCGCGGAAGTCGTCCGGCAGATAGGGCCATGGCATCAGGTTGAACCAGGTGAACTTCATGCGTGTCCTCCTCCTGAGACAGGCTTCGCCCGCTTGCCCCCTCCCGGAGCTTCCCCAATTCGGGTCTTTCGCGGCGTGCCATTATTTTTAGGGTAATTCCCCTATTTCGGGAGTCTATTGAATTTGCGAGCGCCGCGCAATCGCGCCCGAGCGAAGCCGCCGACACTTCTGTCGCGCCGCCGGACGCCTGTTGGCGCTATGCTTTCCTTATTCTCATTCGAGCGTGCGGAGGGTTCACATGCGCATGAAGATGCTTGGCCGTTCAGGCCTCAAGGTTTCGGCTGTCGGTCTCGGCTGCAACAATTTCGGCATGAAATGCGATCAGGCCGAGACCGACGCCGTCGTTCACAAGGCGCTCGATTGCGGCATCACACTTTTCGACACCGCCGATGCCTATGGCAACAAGGGCGGCTCGGAGACGATGCTCGGCAAGGCGCTGGGCGCGCGCCGCAAGGACATCGTGCTCGCGACGAAATTCGGCCTGCCCATGGGCGAGGGCGACTACATGAAGGGCGGCTCCCGCCGCTATATCGTCAACGCCGTCGAGGCGAGTCTCAAACGTCTCGGGACGGATTATATTGATCTCTACCAGCTTCATTTCCCGGACCCCGATACGCCGATCGAGGAGACGCTGGCGGCCCTCGACGATCTCGTCCATGCGGGCAAGGTGCGCTACATCGGTTC
>DAIEIL010000195.1 GCA_027352645.1 Rhodobiaceae bacterium
CGACGGCATGACGCGCGAGGAATTGCAGCGCGCCATGACGCGAGGCGCGGCGCGCAACGCCGTAGATTGCGCGCTCTGGGATATCGAAGCGAAGCTCTCCGGGAATCCGGTCTGGAAACTCGCGGGACTCGAAGAACCGAAGCCGCTGACCACCGCCTATACGCTGAGCCTTGCGGAGCCCGACGTCATGCGCGAGGCGGCGCGCGTCGCGGCAGCCCGACCGCTCCTCAAGCTCAAGCTTGGCGGCGACGGACAAGACATTGCCCGCGTCGCCGCGGTGCGCGAAGGCGCGCCCAATGCGACGCTCATCGTCGATGCGAATGAAGGCTGGAAGGCGGACGACGTGCTGCCGCTCGCCACGGAACTCGCAAAGCTCAATGTCGCGCTGATCGAGCAGCCGCTGCCTGCGAAAGAAGACGAAGCGCTCCGTGGCCTCGCCTGCCCCATTCCGCTTTGCGCCGACGAATCCGCGCATGGGCTCGAAGGCATGACGCGGCTTGTGGGCCTTTATCAATATGTGAATGTGAAGCTCGACAAGACGGGCGGTCTCACCGAAGCGCTTTCGGTCATTCGCTGCGCGAAGCGGCGCAAGCTCGAAGTGATGGTGGGCTGCATGGTCGCAACCTCGCTCGCCATGGCGCCCGCCGCGCTGGTCGCGCAGGGCGCAGCCTTTGTCGATCTCGACGGGCCTCTACTGCTCGCGAAGGACCGCGAACACGGCATCCGTTACGACGGCAGCGTGATGCTGCCGCCGGAACGGGCGCTGTGGGGATAGTTCGGAGCCTCTCCTCCCCCTCCCTCGCCGTCATGCCCCGCTTTATGCGGGGCATCCACGTCTTTACCCTGCGTGAAAAGGAGACGTGGATGGCCCGGACAAGCCGGGCCATGACGAAGAATGGAAGCGGGAACTAGGCTATATTCAGGACGATCTTTCCGAAGTGTGAGGCGCCCGCCATCGTCGTGAAGGCGGCGCGCGCGTCTTCAAGCGGATAGCGCTTGTCGATCACCGGATGGATGTCGTTGACCTCGATCGCGCGGACCATGTCTTCGAAATGGGCGCGGCTACCGACAGAGATGCCGGTGATGCGGAGGTTCTGCGAGAAGATCGCGGCGACGTTCACGTCCTTCACCAGACCCGACAGAATGCCGATGACGGCGACATGACCGCCAATGCGCGCCGCCATGATCGACTGCGACAGCGTGTCCGCGCCACCGACCTCGACGACATGATCGACGCCGTAACCGCGCGTGAGCTTGCGGGCCTCGCTCGACCAGTCAGGCGTCTTCTTGTAGTTGATGGTGAGATCGGCACCGAGCGCCTTCGCGCGTTCGAGCTTCTCATCCGAGGACGAGGTGATGATGACGCGCGCGCCGGCAGCCTTGGCGAATTGCAGCGCGAAGATCGAGACGCCACCTGTGCCCTGAAGCAGCACGGTGTCGCCCGCCTTGATGTTGCCTTCGACGACAAGAGCGCGCCATGCGGTGAGCGCGGCGCAAGGCAGGGTTGCGGCTTCTTCCGCCGTGTAGTTCGCGGGCGCCTTGGCGACGCCTTCGGCGGAGAGCTTGATGTAGTCCTGCGCGCAACCGTCGAGCGGGCCGCCAAGCGGCTGCGAGATCGCGGCAAGCGACGGACCGCCGGAGAACCAGGTCTGGAAGAATTGCGGGCAAACGTGATCGCCCACCTTCACGCGACGGACACCCGCGCCGACTTCCACCACTTCGCCTGCGCCATCCGACAGCGGCACGAGCGGCGCGCCGGGCTCCGTGCGGCCGAAGCCATTGACGGTCGCGAGATCGCGGTAGTTCAGCGATCCGGCCTTGAGCCGCACCACGATTTCACCCGGACCGGCCTTCGGCACATCGCGGTTTTCGAGGTGCAGATGGTCGATGCCCATTCCGTCCTTGAGAACGATCGCACGCATGTTTCTTCTCCCTAACGAGTTCTTGTTGGCTCAATAACTGAACGCATGGGGAGACTTGTCAACGCACAAAGATTTGACGCAGCGGCATGACGCAAGGGAAGCGCGACTTACCGAGGCCGGTCGCCCTTGATCTGCGTGCGATGCATGACACGGCGCTGGCTGCCGTCGAAGCCATCGCGTCGGTGGATGGCGACGCGGTTGTCCCATATCAGGAGATCGCCAACACGCCATTGATGCGTCCAGGCAAATTCAGGCTTCGCACAATGCGCCCAGAGCGCGTCGAGAAGGCGCTCGCTGTCTGCGAGTTCGAGGCCCTCGGCATAGGCGTTGAGGCGGCGTCCGAGATAGAGCGCCTTGCCGCCCGTCACCGGATGAGTGCGCACCATCGGATGCTTCGCGCCCGGCGCCTGACGCACATCGAGCACCGCGCCCGCGCCTGCGCGCAATTCGCCGACGCTCGTGGTGCTCGAATCGTGATTGGCGAGACGGCCTTCGACGGCGCGCTTCAATTCGGCGGGCAGCTTTTCATAGGCCTTGTACATATTGGCGAAGCTCGTATCGCCGCCACGGTCTGGAATTTCGAGCGAATAGAGAACGCTCGCCATGGGCGGTTCATCCACATAGGACATGTCGGTGTGCCACTCGGCTTCCTTGTCGCCCAGCGCACCGATGGGTTTTCCGTTCTCGACCACGTTCGAGATGATCCAGATTTCCGGCCGCGACTTTTCCTGTGCGCCCGCATAGTCGGTGGCGCTTGCGGGCGCGATGTCGAGCTCGCCGAAATGACGGGAGAAGCGGATGAGATCGTCGTCGGTCAGGTGCTGGCCGCGGAAGAGCAGAACGATGTGATCGGCCCAGGCCTCCTTGAGCGCCGTGACATCGTCTTCGCTCAAGGGCTTTGAAATATCGAGCCCGCGAACCTCAGCACCCAGCGCCGCGCCCGTTGGCAGGATTTCGATCGACATGGTCACTTCCTTCTTCTTCCAACACCAGCAACGGGCCGCCGCTCCAGCGCGCGCCGATGATGAGCGTGCCGAAAAATGAAACGGCGCCGACAGCGGCGCTTAGCAGATAAGCCCTTGGGCCGAATGATTGATAGAGCGAGCCAGCGGCCAGCGTCATAACGCCCATTATAACGCCCGCGGACAGAGATGCGTAGAGGCTCTGGGCTGTGGCTGCGAGTGAACGCGGTGTCGCCCGCGCGAGAAAATGGATCGTGCCGAGATGCGCCGCACAATAGGTGAAGGCATGAAGCGTCTGAAGCGGAAAGAGGATCCAGAGCGGCGGATTCATGGCCGTGACGCCCCAGCGCAGGACAGTTGCCGCCGCACCCAGCGACATCATGCGCACGGCCCCCACCCGCGCCACGACGCGGCCTGAGAAGGCGAAGAGGATAATCTCCGCCACGACGCCGACACCCCACAGAATGCCGATCACCTCATTGCTGTAGCCGAGCTTCTGCCAATTCAACGTCCCGAAAGCGTAATATACCGCATGGGTCGACTGGATAAGGCTCGCAGTGACAAGGCCGATGAGGAACAGCGGCTCGCGGGCGATGGCAAGCGCGGCGTGGAGCTGACCACCCGTCCGTGTGCTGTGCATCCGGGTCGGCACCTCGGGCGCGAGCAGATAGGCGCCCGCGAGATTGACCACAATCGCAGCGATGAGACAGGTGGAAATGATGAGCGGGCTTTGCCAGCCGAGCAGCCAGCCGACGCCAAGGCTCGCGCCGATGAAGGTGATCGAGCACCAGAGCCGCACGCGCCCATAATCTATGCCGTGGTCATGCGCCGCCTTCATGGCCAGCGCCTCGATCAGCGGCGTGATCGACGGCCAGAGCGACATGAGCAGCAGCGTGACGAGGAATATCTGCCAGAAACCGTCGCTCACCGTGTAGAGGCAGACCGCGATCAGCGAGCCCCACGCAAGCGCAATGACCACACGGCGGCGGTTGTCGAGCCGGTCGGCGAGGAAGGCGAACAATGGCCCCGCGGCGATGCGCAGGAACATGGTCGCGGCCATGATGATCGAGATTTCCTGGGGACCGAGCCCCTTCGCCTTCAGCCAGACGGGAAAGAATGGCACCTGCACGCCCGAAAACAGGCAGAGCGAGGCATAGAAGACGGACAGGCGTAGCGCGAGCGGCATGATGTGGCCCGAATGACCCCAGGTGACCCATTTGTCCGGGCCGCCCAGTCATAGCCGATGCCATGGGCCGCGCAAGAGGGAGACGCCTCCCCCGCCGGGGGGAGGCGTCCGATTTCAGCCTAGCCGAGGGTCGGGAAGACGAAGCGGCGGGCTTCGACACTGCCGAGCAGGAAGTCCCAGATCTTCCCTTCAAGGCCGGCGGCCCAGGGGGCCTTCGAGACTTCGGCAACGGCCTGAAGCTCGATCAGCAGCTTCTTCAGGGCGTCGTTCGAGGCGTCGAGCGCGCGGACGCGGAGCGACTCGTCCCTCGTCTTGGAGGCAGCTTCGAGCCTCCCGGCAAGGTTCTTGTCGTCGATGAGCTTCGCCGCTTCCGCGAAGAGCGCGCGCATCTGCACATTCTCCTGATAGCGAACATCGGCGGCGCGATCGACTTCCTGCGCGACCATCAGCATCGACATCGAGATGATGCCGACGCTTCCGAGCGTATATTCGCCGCCGAGCTGCGGGGCGATGTCCATCAACATGGTGCCGGCAAAGCCGCCGAGCATGACATCTGCATCGGGTTTCATGCGCGGGCCTCCTTCGACAGGGCGGCGAGTTCCTTCGCAAGCACCCGGTTGTGAACGTCAGTCGGATAGATGCTCGACAGGGCGAGGATCGGGTCGCGGTTCGAGCCCGACTGATACTCCT